>NZ_JBFBBE010000004.1:1635-128899 GCF_040682555.1 Streptomyces sp. NPDC051172 | reverse complement strand
GAGGCCGAGCTCATCGAGCTGAGCGAGGCCGACGTCACCGGTGGTACGACGCCGGTCTCCGTCGCGGTGTCGATCGCGGCCAGCGCCGCCTTCTGTCCGACCACCAAGTGCACCAGCAAGTGCTGAGCCGACTGACCTCTGTCAGGGGCGAGGAAGGAACGATCATGCAGAGCGAGAAGGACATCTTCGGGGCGTACGACGAGGCCGAGCTCATCGAGCTGAGCGAGGCCGACGTCACCGGTGGTACGACGCCGGTCTCCGTCGCGGTGTCGATCGCGGCCAGCGCCGCCTTCTGCCCGACCACCAAGTGCACCAGCAAGTGCTGAGTGCCCTGTAGGTCGGTGTAAACGGGCGGGGCGGAATGGATCGAAACCCCCAAGGGTCCATTCCGCCCCGTCTTTGGGGGTCGATTCACATCGCGCGCAGAAGGACAGGCAATGAGATCTGGGATCAACTTCTATCCGGAGTTCGACGACACGGAGATCGAGGAAACGATCACGCCGCTCGCGTCGTTCGACGACCACGTTCTGGCGGCTGTCGCCGGTGAGCCGCAGAAGCCCGCCGCGGCACCCGCCCGGCCCGGGGTCGTCAAGGACTGGCTGGCACCTCCGGAGGAGTACCCGTTCCAGCACGTGATCAGGGCGGTCGCAGCGGGTGCCGCGGACGGAGATCCGCTGGCCGCTTTCCCCGGTCTCTTCGCCGACCCCGACGACTCGCTGGTCGAACTGCTCGGCAGGGCGGAGATCCGCATCCGCGAGATGTACACCCGTCCGCTGGTGGCGGCTGTCAACCACGCCCGCGAGCAGGGCCTCCTCGAGGGGGACAGCTCCCAGGAGCGCTACCGGTACTTCGTGGACGAGGCGGTCCGCAGCTCGTTCACCGCCGTCGGAGACCTCAGTTTTCCCGTGTTGCGGGATCTCACGCCGGTGGTGCTGGCCGGCACCGTCGATGCCGTCGTCGAACTCTGCTCCAGGGTGGTCGCCGACCGGGAGGTGCTCCGTGACACCTTCGGTCTCGCACCGGACGACCGGCTGGTCTCCTTCGGTGCCCCCGAGGGCGACACCCACCATCATGGCCGGGCAGTCTGTGTCCTCACCTTCGAGTCCGGCACACGCCTGGTCTACAAACCGCGCGACGTGTCCTGCGAGGCCGCCTTCGTCCGGCTCGCTGAGGAACTCAACGCGGCCTTCGGTACCCGTCTCGTCACCGCCAGGGCACTCGCCCGTGACGGCTACGGATATGTCGAGTACATCGAGGCCGAGGACGTCTCCGACATCGCCGAGCGCTTCATGCGCGACAGCGGCGAACTGGCCGCGGTTCTCTACCTGCTGAACGCGCGTGACATGCACTTCGAGAACATCGTGCCGACCCGCCGCGGCCCCGTCCCGGTGGATCTCGAGACCCTTCTCCATCCGGAGCGGGTCCACGTCGGGCCGGTTCCGGAAGCCGAGGGGAACGCGTACACCACGATCGGGCAGTCGGTCTACGGAGTGGGGATCCTGCCGCTGGTGATGGCGGGCAGGAAGAAGGACCGCGGCGGACATGTGGACCTCGGATTCCTCGGCGGGCCGGGGCGCGGCACATCTCCGTTCAGGCAGATGAGTTTCGATGCACCGTACACGGACCGGATCGCGCTCTCCCTCAAACCGCAGGCCGTCCCGGGACGCAAGACCGTCGCCGGCGAGCGAACCGAGGAGGAGATCCTCCACCTGGGCCGGGAAATGGCGGACGGCTTCGCACGGACGTACCGCGCGGTCCTCGCGGCACCCGGCACCTGGACCTCACTGCTGCGCACGGTCGCCGACGGTCTGCGGATCCGCTACGTCCACAACCCCACCGCGCTCTACTCCCAGATCCTGCGCATGACCACGGGGCCGAGCGCGCTCGATGCCCCGGCCACCTATCTCGCGCTGCTCAAGCGCATCGCCATAGCTGGCAAGACCTCGGCCCGGGCGCTGGTCGTCTCGGAGCTCCGGCAGATGGCCGAGCGTGACGTCCCGTACTTCACCGTCAGCGCCACCGGCACCCGCATCTGCGACGGAGACGGCCGCGACGTGGGCGCCGCGCTCAGCCGCTCCCCGCTGGAACTCGCCCTCGGCAAGGCAGCCGGTCTCGGCGAGGCCGATCTCGTGGAGCAACTGCGTCTCATCCGTTCGGCGTTCACCGCTCAGTTCCCGGACAACCATCTGTCTCCCGCACGGCACGTGGAAGCCCCCGCGGACGACAGTGCCGGCTCCGGTGAGCATCAGGCCCTCGTCTCCCTCGCGCGTGAGCTCTGCGACGGCCTGGTCGAGACCTCCCTGCCCGACCGCTTCGCGCACCTGCCCAGGACCTGGATCGGGCCCCTGGCGTCCGCGGAGGCGGACCGCCCCTGGCCGCCCGGCGTGCTCGGCTACGACCTGTACACCGGCCGGACCGGAATCGCCCTCACGCTCGGTGCCGCCGGACGTGTCCTGGACGACGACCGCTACCTGAGTGTGTCGCGGCAGATCTTCTCGGCGACCGCCGACATCCTGGCCTCGCACCGCTACGAGTCCCGCAGCCTCCAGCAGGCTGGTTACGGCGGTTACACGGGCATGGCGGGCATCCTGTTCTGCCTCTCGGCGGCAGGCCGCCTGGCCGGTGAGGACGACTGGGCGAGCGCCGCCCGGGGAGCGGTACCCCTGGTCCTCGAGCAGATCCGCGCCGAGCCGGCCGACGGGCTGCCGCTGGACGTCATCAGTGGCCTCGCGGGTGTGCTGAACTGCGTCACGGCCATCGGGGGTACCGACGCGCCCGAAGCGGTCACCGAGTTGGTGCTCCTCCTCGCCCGGGCGATCCAGGGAGACGGGGCCTTCGCCCGGTCGGTCCTGGACCAGTCGGGGTTCGCCCACGGCATCAGCGGGGTCGTCCACGCCCTCGGCCGCGCTCACCCCCTGCTGCCGGCGGAACACAGGCCGCTGGTCGAAACGGTGCTGACCGCACTCGTCAAGCGGCTCGAGGGGTTCTTCGATCCGGCCGAGCGGAACTGGTCGTCCCAGGCCTCGGGAGAAGGAACCTTTGCGACGGGCTGGTGCCACGGCTCGACCAGTGTCGCACTGGCCCTGTCCACCTATGGGACCGTGCCCGGCAGCGAGGACGTCACGGCCCTGCGGGACCAGGCGGTCAGCAACACGCTGCGCCTCGGTTTCGGCCGCAACCTGACCTGGTGCCACGGCGACCTGGGGAACCACGCCGTCCTGCGCTTCCTCGCCGGCCCGACCGGCACACCGCTGCACGTCGAGGTGCGGGAGAAGGAGCGCCGATGGCTCCAACCCGATGTGTTCCGCCGCAAGATGGCCGATCCCGACAGCCGCTACGCGCACACCAACAGCCTCATGGTCGGCAGCTCCGGCCTGGCGCTGCACCTGCTCAACCGGATCGACCCGGACCTGCGGCTGTGCCCGCTCACGCTCACCGTGGGAGGGCGTTGACCATGACGGCACTCCACCGGGAGAAGATCGCCACGGCACGCCGGGTACCGACCGTGACCCAGGTCACGCAGACGGAGTGCGGTCTGTGTTCGTGCATCGCCCTGCTTCGGTACTACGGGCGCGCGGAGGAGATCGTCAGCGCCCGTGAAGTCATGGAAGCGGGACGTGACGGCCTGTCGGCCGGGCAGTTGGCGCAGTTCCTGGAATCGCGCGGCATGCGGGTCAAGCCGTACCGGGTCAGGAACGTGGCCGCCCTCGAGAACTTCACCTCACCGGTGATCCTCTACTGGGAGAACTACCACTTCGTCGTCCTGGAGAGCTTCGACGGCCGGACGGCCGTCGTCATGGACCCAGCGGTCGGACGGCGCCGGATCAGCCGCGAGGAACTGGAGAAGAGCTTCACCGAGATCGTCCTCGCCGCGGAGCCGACCGAAAAGTTCGAGAAGAAGCGCGCCAGGCCGTTCTCCGAGTGGCGCAAGTTCCTGCTGCTCACGAGGGACGCGAAGAAGCGCATAGGCCTGGTGGCCCTGCTGTCGCTCAGCGGGTACGGGACGGTTCTCGGTATTCCCGTCCTCACCCGGTGGGCCGTCGACCGGTACGCCCACTGGCATGGACTCGGCGATTCGGCCGTCCTCCTGGGGGCCGTGCTGGCTGCCGCCCTGTGCTACTACGTGCTGCACCTGACGAGGGTCATACTGCTGTCCTCGTTGATCGCCGTGCTCGGCAAGGACCTGATGAGCCAGACGTTCACCAGGCTCCTCAACCTGCCGTTCAAGTTCTTCACCACACGGCCGCCCGGTGAACTGATCTACCGGCTCAACAGTGTGACGTCGGTACGCGACCTGATCTCCTCCCGGATGGCCCAGGGCGTGCTCGACGTGGGCACACTGATCTGCGTCACGGTGTACCTGCTGGTCACGGAGTGGCGCCTCGGCTCGGTCGCCGTCGGTGTTTTCCTGCTCAACGCCCTGTATCTGATGAAGACGCGGTACCGGGTCACCGAGGCGGTCGACTCGGAGATCGCGTATCTCGCCAAGAGCCAGGGAACCCAGCTCGACGCCATCGTGTCGATTCCGGCGATCAAAATGGGCGGCTACGCCAAGGAGTTCCTGACCGGCTGGAACGAGACCTACAGCAACTCGCTGAACGCGATGAAGACGCGGATGCGTCTCCAGCAGGGCCGCATAGCCGGGCTGTCGACCACAACGCAGATGTTCGGGCCATTGGTCCTGCTGCTGTTCAGCCTCTACCTGGTCAGCCACGGCCGCATCTCCCTCGGGGCCGCCGTGTCGGTCCAGGCGATTTCCGCGACCTATTTCTCCCTGGCCAGTTCGGTGTTCCAGACGTACACCTCGTTCAACGAGGTGTCCCGGTACGTGTCCCGGCTGGCGGAGATCTCCGAAGAGGAGCCGGAAGCACGTGGTGGCACCCTTACCGAACTCGCCTCGCCCTCCATCAGCCTCAAGAACGTCAGCTTCCGGTTCACCAAACACAGCGAACTGGTGGTCCGGGACGTCACGATGACGATCGGTGCGGGAGAACGCATAGCCCTCGTCGGACCCTCGGGATCGGGAAAGAGCACCCTCGGCCGCATCATCTGCGGGCTCTACGAGGGCACGAGCGGAACGATCGAGTTCGGCGGTCACGACCTCGACGAGTACGACAAGACAGCCCTGCGCCGCACCATCGGGTACATCCCCCAGGAGGTGCATATGCACAATCGCACCATCCTGGAGAACCTGACACTGGGCAAGGACCTGTCCGAGGAGTACGTCCGCGAATTCTGCGACCGGCTGGGGATCCTCGACTTCGTCAACGACCTGCCGATGGGGTTCAACACCCTGGTCTCCGACATGGGAGCCAACTTCTCGGGCGGTCAACGCCAGCGGATCGCCATCGCGCGGGCCTTGCTGGGAAATCCGAAGATCCTGGTCATGGATGAGGCCACGGCGGCGCTCGACAACATCAACGAACGCCGTGTCATGCGGGTCATCTCGGAAATTGGGGCCACCCAGGTCGTGATAGCGCACCGCCTGGCCACCGTGAAGTCGGCCGACCGGATCTACGTCCTCGACAAGGGTTCGATCACGGAATCCGGAACCCACGAAGAACTCCTTGGTGAGGGCGATTTGTACGCGAACTTGTACGGTGAGGACCAGCGCGAGGAAACGTTGGTGGGGGGAGAGTGAACGTGACCGATCCGCAGGTGGCAGTGGCCGATTTCCTGCCGTTCTACAAGAACCGAATACCCCGTCAGGCAATCGTGGACCGACTGCGCGACCCCCTGTCCAGGGTGTCCACGCCCGAGTACGCGGAAGAACTGACCGACCAGATCTGGGAAGACCTTGTCACCACCGTGGAGGGACATTCCCTTCGCGTGCTCATAGGGGAGTTCCACGAATTCCGGGAAGTCCAGGGACTGCCCATGTCCGCCGAGAGCGACGAGGCGCTCCAGAAGTTCCGGCGGCACTTGGACGACCCGGGCAACTGCCGTGACATCCTGGCCCGTTACGAGGTGTTGCGCCGTCGGCTCACCGTGGTCCTGGACCACTTCCTCGACGCCTACGACGACCTGTTCACCGCCTTTCACCAGGACCGGCCGCGGCTTGTGGCGGGCGGGCTGCTGGAGGACGAGGACGACACACTCGTCTCTCTGATCATCACGGGCGGCGACCCTCACAACGACAACCGGCGCGTCGTGGGCGGGTGCCTCGCCGGCGGCGGAAAGCTGGTCTTCAAGCCGCGTACCCTGGCGGCCGACGACTTCGTCCGCGACCTGTGTGCCGCGGCCGAGCCGTATCTCGCCCACACCCTTGACGGATGTGTGCCGGCATCGCTGTCCGTCGGCGACCACGGATGGCAGCAGTTCGTCACCCCCCGCGCCATGACCGCGCCGGACCAGCCGGCCCGGTACTTCTACCGCTTCGGCGCGCTGTGCGCGCTCTTCGGTGCCATCGGCGCGTCCGATCTCCATGACGAGAACCTGCTGGCCGCCGGGGAGCACCCGTGCGTCATCGACACCGAGATGATGCTGCGGCCGGGCTCCGGGACCGGGAACGACTCGCTGGAACACCGGCTGATCAACCACGTCGAGCTCTCCGTGGCCTCCACCATGCTGGTGCCGAACGTCAGACCCGAATCACCGATCGATGTGATCATGGCGGGCGTCGGCGTCGACGGCGATCAGGTGTCCGGAAAGATGAAGAAGACCGTGATCCAAGACGGTGGCACGGACGCCGTCCGCCTGGTCTGGGAACCCCTCGTGTACCGGCACAAGGAGAACGTGCCGCGGCTCGGCGAGGAGAAACTGGCGTCCGCGCGGTACTTCCGCGACATCGTGGCCGGATACACCGACGCCCTGGGAGCCGTCCGGCAGCGCAAGGCGATCGAGGGCGTCCTCGACCGGTACGCCGACCTGCCCGTACGCTGCCTGATCCGCTCGACGATGGTGTACGGCCGCTTTCTCGACGCGGCCACCCAACCGCGGTACCTGCGCGACGCCGGTGAGACCGAGCGCCTTCTGAGGCTGCTGAAGCGGTTTCCCAGGCATATGACGCCCGAGGCCTGCGCGTTCGTCGGCGAGGCCGAGCGCACCGCGCTGGACACCGGGAACGTGCCCTACTTCACGGCACGGGCCGGCTCCACCGAGCTGGCCACGAACACCTCCCGGCTGGAGGGAGCCAACCCGTCGTCACCGGCGGACCTCGCCCGGGCGGGCCTCGCGCTGCACGCCGGGCAGAGCGACGTCTACCACCGGTTCGTGCTGGAGGAGTGCTTCGGCGAACTCGCCGAGGGGGCACCGGACGTGATGTCCTCTCAGAGTATCTTCGCTCCGGTCCTGCACGCCGCCGCGGACGAGGCATGGTGGCCCCGGGTGGTCCGCACGCTTCAGGACACGCGGGTGACCCACCAGGGTGAGTACGGTGCGGAGTGCGGCTGGATCGGCGGGGTGGGGCCCGACCGCGGGGTCCCCACCATCGTCCCGGGGAACTTCCTGTCGTTCCACGACAGCGGAGGGATCGTCACCTTCCTCCAGGACGCCGCGCAGCACGACCCGGAGCTGGGAGAGCTGTACCTGAGTGCCGACCGCGGCCTGAGCGTGCTTCTCGAGGTGTACGGGGAGGCGCTGCTGCGGGCCCCGGAGAGCGTGTTCACCGGCGCGGCCTCGCTGCTGCTCACCCGGCCTCTCCAGCAGGACCGTGCCTGGGTGGCCCAGCTGCTGGAGCGAGTTCCGGAGCGGATCGAGGCCGGCACTCTGGAGACGGACCTGGCCAACGGCCCCGCCGGTTTCCTCATGGCCGTGCTGGCCCGTGTCGAAGCGGGCCAGGACCCCCTGATGGACGAGGACCGGTTGACGCGTCTGTGCGACCTGGTGCTGGCACAGGCCAGGACGACGCTGGACCGCGCATGGTTCGACGTGGCTCACGGCGATATCGGCATGAGGTGGGCCGTGTCCCGGATCGGCCGGTACCTGGGTGACCCGGCCCTGACCGACGCCGCCGCGGACTGGCTTACGGAACGCCTGGCCGACGGTGAGCTGCCGCCGGTACCGGGATGGTGCAACGGCAGCGCCGGATTGCTGCTGGTCGCCGCGGAGATCCTGACGTCGGCGGGCCGGCCGCGGACACTGACCGGCGGCCGCCTCGCGGAACTGGCGGACCGGGCGACGTCGTTGCGGGGGCAGAACCCGGTGGACCTGTCGGTGTGCCACGGCTCCAGCGGCGTGATCCAGTCGTTGATCGCGGCGAGCCGGCTGCTGGAGGACCGTTCCCTGCTCGGGCGGGCGGCCGACTACCGAAACCGCGTGGCGGAGGCGGCCCGCAAGCATGGGTTCCACACCGGTTGTCCGGGCAGGACCTCGCTGTTGGGCTACATGTTCGGCTGGTCGGGCATCGGCCATACCGACCTGATGCTGGACAGGGCACTCGACGGCCAGGATCCGGCCTTCGTGCCGGTCGCGCTGACCGCCTCCGGCGGGCCGGAACCGTCGATGCCCCGGCCGCGCGGCGGGAGCGCCGTGACGGAAGCCCTGCGATGACGACCGGAGACAAAGGAGAACGAGTGATGAACCAAGGCAAGCAGGGCGGCATGGCGCCGGCGTTTCCCCTGTTGATCGGGGCCGTTGTCGCGGCCGTGGCCGTCAGCCAGGACAACTGGGGGGGTGCCGTGCTGGGGCTGGTGGCCGGGGCCGTCGTCTCCCTGGTCGTCTCGGCACGTCGACGAAAGCGGTAGTGCTCGATGAAGTACTCGATCCTGCTGCCGGTGGTGCCGACCCGTCCCGAGCAGGCGGTGCTGTTCGCGAACCTCGTCCAGTGGACCGCCGCCGAGCGCCTGTGGCACGGGCAGTCGCTGGTCCTCGACTCCCACCACCTGGCCACCTGGCTTGCCGGAATCGGTGTGCGCGTCCCGATGGGCTTCGGGGTCTCCCTGATGCCGATGCGATCGCCCTACCAGGCGGCCTTCGAGGCGCGCTCGGTCGCGCTCGCCACCGGGCACCCCGTGGTGGCCGGGTTCGGGCCGGGGCCCGTGTCCTTCCAGAGCGCGCTCCTGGGACAGCCGTACGCCAGGCCACTGCGGGCCTCCCGGGAGTACGCGACGATCGTGCGCGCCCTGGTGTCGGGTGACGACGCCATGGTCGAGGGCGAGTACTTCTCCGTGGCCGCCCGGCTGCTGAAGCGTCCGGCGCCACCGGTGAAGGTGGGCCTCGGGGTGTTGCGCCCGAAGATGGCGGCCCTCGCGGGCGAGGTGGCCGACCGGGCCATCACCTGGCTCCTGCCGGCCGGTTACCTCGACGAGACGCTGATCCCGGCGATGCACGGTGCCGACCGCAAGCTCGAAAAGCCCATACGCACAACGGCCATCGTGCCGGTGGCGGTCGCGCGCCAGGGCCGTGACGTGACCGCTCTGGTCGGAGCGGCCTGCGGAAACCATCTGAAGGCACCCCACTACCAGGACGCACTGCGGAAGGCCGGAATCACAGTGTCCGACCAGGGCGACGCGCAGGACGCCGCACGGGTCGTGGATGCGGGCGCCTTCCTGTACGGCACCGTGGAGCAGATCCACGACCGGCTCGCCGAGTTCGCCGCTGCGGGGGTGGACGAGGTGGTCCTCAACACGACCGGTGTCGCGCAGACGCACGGACCCAAAGCGGCTGCCCAAGACATCCTGCACATCCTCGGCAGCGCGACGGGTGTGTCGGCAGCCGACGTCGGACTGACCTGACGCGTGGCCGGCCGGGCGGCGCCCGCCCGGCGTGGCCCGAAGGAGCCGGTCCTCCCGGCCCGTGACGCGCGGTCGAGCGCGCGTCACCTCTCATCCCCTGATCACACACTTGTCCGTCAGCAGAGAGGGCGAAAGCACATGTCCCGCACCGAGAACGTCGATGTCGTCGTCGTGGGAGGGGGCCCGGCCGGGTCCACGGTCGGAAGCCTGCTCGCCAAGGCCGGCCACACGGTACTCATCCTGGAACGGGAGACCTTTCCTCGGTACCACATCGGGGAGTCCATGGTGTCCGGCATGGCTCCGCTCATGGAGGAACTGGGCCTCATAGAGGAGCTGGATGCGCGCTTCCAGCACAAGAGCGGGATCACCCTGCGATGGGGCAGGGATCCCGAGCCCTGGCGCAGCGACTTCTCCGCGGCCTTCTCCTCGACCGGCAGCCACTTCACCCACGCCTGGCACGTCACGCGGAGCGAGTTCGACGAGCTGATGCTGGACAATGCCCGCAAGCTCGGCGCCATGGTTCACGAGGCCGCCCAGGTCACGGAGATCCTCCGGGACGAGGCCGGCCGAGTGACCGGAGTGGCGTACACGCAGGGCGGTGAGACCCACCGGGCCGCCGCCCGCTTCGTGGTGGACGCCTCCGGCCAGGGCCGCGTGCTGACCCGTCAGCTGACACAGACCAGCTGGCAGGAGGACCTGCGCAACGTCGCGGTGTGGACCTACTTCGACTCCTACACGCCCATCGACTACAAGGACGACATCCTTGTCGAGGCCATCCAGGGCGGCGGCTGGGTGTGGGGCATTCCGCTCTCGGACACCAGGCTGAGCATGGGGTACGTGCTGTCCGTCGAGAAGCTCGCCGAGCGGACCCGTGGCGGCCGTACCCAGCGGGACGTCTTCCTCGACTGCCTGAACGACAGCAACGTCGCGAAGACGATGGTCGACGTGGAGGCCCTCGGTGAACTGAGCACCACACGCGACTGGTCCCATGTCTGCGACACGTTCCACGGTCCGGGCTGGGTCGCGGTGGGAGACTCCGCCGCGTTCATCGACCCCCTGTTCTCCTCCGGCGTGTGGCTGGGCACCTCCGGGGCCTGGCTGGCCGCCCGGGCGCTCGTCGTTGCGCTGGGGCACGAGGAACAGGAGGAACAGGCCCTGGAGCGGTTCGGCGCCCTCTACCGCCAGATGTTCAAGGACATCCTGGCCTACGTGCGCTTCTTCATGGACCCGACCCGGCTGCGCGAGGAGTACGAGGAGCGGGCGCGCGAGATCGGGAACATGGTCACGCAGAGTTCGCGTGTCGGGTTCATCTCGATGATCTCCGGCGTGAGCGCCGTCGCGGATGTCGTGGACTTCGACCCGATGAGTGTCGAGGAGGTCGAGGACGTCATGCAGGAGTGGGACGAGCAGGCCGCCGCGAGCCAGCAAGCCGCTGAAGGCGAGGGTGAGCGTCTCGTACGCGTGAGGTGAAGGTGTCCCACGAGGCGGCGCTCGGTCCCCTGACCGGGCGCCGAGCTGCCCGCGCTCGGCGCCCGCTTCCCGTCTGATGGGTGGGCCCGGCTACGTCCCGAGGAGTGCGTCGGCCCGCCACGGTGACTCTCGTCGCGATGGCCGCCGTGTTCCTGTGGGCCATACCCGCGCAGGCCGAAGAGAGCGCCGGCCCTCACGGCGGAACCAGGCGCCTTGGACTCACCTGGCCGAGCCTGCCGCAGGCGCCTTCGCGCGTCCTGAGGGACTGACACCGAAGCGACAGGGCCACATGTGAGCCCGGCGTGAAGCAGGTCACAGGTATGGGTTGGTCGGTCATGCGGATCACACATGGCCGACCAACCTGTGCCTGCGTTCCTGTGGACCGGCTCGTCGGACAGCGGCGGCATCACCGGTCGAGCGACTCCCCGGTCGTCGGCACCGCGTGGCGGACATCCGTCCTGTGCGTCAGATCCACTGTCGGCGAGTCGCCTGCACACCCGCCGCGAAACGGCTGGAGACGCCGAGCCGCTGCATCAGTTCGGCCATTTTCCGTCGCTCCGTGCGCACGCTGATTCCGAGTGCCCGTGCCACCGCACTGTCGGTGAGGCCGCCGGCCAGCAACTCGAGCAGCCTGCGTTCCAGGGGCGTGATCTCGTCGGGCGCCGCCTCGCCTGGAGTGGCTCCCTGAGGAAACCAGCTCGCATGATCCCAGTACGCCTGGAACAGCGCCCGCATGGCCAGGACCACCGGCCTGCTGCTGAAGAGCAGTGCCGACGTCGGCCCCTGCTCGGGCAGCCCGCTGACCACGGCGGCCGTTGTGTCCACGACCAGCAGCCGCATCGGCAGGGAGGGGGCGGTACGGACCTCGCAGTTGTGCTCGACCATCCACTGGGCATGGGACCTGGTGACGCGATCGCGCATGATGCTGTCGATGAAGATGGAACGAAAACGCACACCATGGGCGAAGGCGCGTTTGTTCAGAAGCCTGAAGGCCTCCACCGACTCCTCGGTCAGTTCTCCCGCGGGGTAGAAGGCCAGGCACTCCTGCTGGCAGGACTCTGCCAGGGCCTCAAGACGTGTCCGGATATCGTCGATGTCGTGCAGTCGCTCGATGCCCTCGACGTGTGCCGATTTCCTGGCAGCGGCGTATTCCGCGGCTATGGCGTCGAGTACCGTCCTGTTGTGCTTGATGCGGTTTTCGCGCATTGCGAGTTCCGCCTGCTCTCGTTGGAGCAGGACTCTCATCCCGCGCAATGGGTCCACGGCTCTCAGGCCCCCGGGTGAGTCCTTGGAGGGGGCGAGCAGTGACAGATCGATGAGCCGGGCTATGGCCGCCTTGACGCTGCCGTCGCCGTTGCTTGTCAGTCGGGTCAACTCGTGCGCGTCCCGTTCGTTGTGGAACAGGAACGCGCGATACACCCTGAGTGTCTCTTGGTCAAGTGAGCATATATCAGTCAAGTGAATCTTCCCCGTTTGAGTCACCTGCACGCTAACGCGCGTAGATCACGCGCCGTGGATCGGAGGCGCCAGCTCGTGCGTTCACTTTGGTTCTCCCGTCAACAGTTTGCATGGCGTCACGGTAGCGGCTGATGTTGTCTGGTGTGGCTTCCAGGTGCCCCGACATTTCCGTACCGCATGGTCCAAGGGCATTCGAAAGTTGGCTGAGGCCTCCGCCCCCCGGCAGCCGCTGGAGGCGGCACCGGTTCGTCCCCTCATGTCCTGACTCGATGTGGCAACTGGCTGCCCGGCAGCTTCCTGACGGATCTTGATGAGGACAGACGGGATGCCGGAATGATTTCCTCTTCTGGGCCGCCGATGCCGCCGGAGGAAGGCGGAGCGGCCGGGGTGAAGAGAGCGCCACTGGCTCGATGCACTCCAACGGGGCAGATACATGAATGGGAGTCCGGCCATGTTCCTGGCAGTCGCGCTCACCGGCTGAGACGCCGGTCGCCGACTCCTGGCCGTGCGCCTCGCACCGCCGGTGATCGCGGGCGACGACGCGCACACACACGATGCCGTGCCTGCCCGTGCCGGTGCGCACCATGCCGACCCGGTCACGGAGGCCCTGACCCGGCTCTCCGTATGTCATGTCACGGTCCAACTGAACAGATGATCACATCGAGGATTATGGGGGAAACTATGGCCTCGGTCATGGAATGCTGTTCCGCTTTACTGACGTCCTTTCCCGAGGGGAAGGTGTCGTCCACGGCCTCATGCTGTCCGCTCTTGTGAAAGGGGGATGGCGCAATGCTGTTCAGAATCCTGGGACACCTCCGAGTTCAGGAGGAGGTCGAGGTTCGTTCCCCCATACGGCGGGCGATTCTCACGGCCCTGCTCCTGCGGGTCGGTCAGCCCATCGGAATGACGGAACTGGCCGATCTGCTGTGGGACGATCCGCCCTCGTCGGCCAGGGCGAACATCCGCAGTCACTTCACCGGGCTGCGGCGCGATCTCGACCGGGCCCTGCCGGGGCTGAGCCGCAGGATCAAGACGTGCCGCGGCACCCAGAGCGGCTACAGGATCGAGGCCGGCCCGGAAGAGGTTGACCTGCCCACGTTCGTCCAGGCTTCCAGGCAGGGCCGCACCTGCCTCGCGTGGGGCGAGGTCGAGAAGGCCATTGCCGTACTCGAGGACGCACTGGCCCTCTGGCGTGGTCCATTCGGGCAGGATCTGCCACTGACGCGCTGGTTCGACGCACATGCGACGGGACTTCGCAACGGGCGCCTCGACACGTACGAGGACCTCTTCACCGCGTTGCTCGTCGCAGGCCGGACCGAGATGCTGTCCTACCGCATCGAGACGATCATCGCGGAAGCGCCGTATCGGCAGCGTCTGTGGGAACTCCTGGCAGCCGTGTACTGCGTCCAGGGTGACTCGGCAGGTGCCTTGAGCGTCCTCAATCGCTGCGGGGCGGTCCTTGTCGAGGACCTGGGCCTCGACGTGCCTCCGAGTATCGAGGCCATGAGGGGGGCTGCGCTCGCCTGGGACAGGGACGAGGCCGTGCGCCTGGTCGTCAACGCCGCCTCATGCCGGGCTCAGGCCCCCCTGGGGAGGAATTGGCCCGGCGCGCACGGAAGGCTGGGCACTTCAGGTGATACCGGCCCGGCTTCCCTGTCGGGAGTCTTGGCCGGGTGAAGTCCCGGCTGCGATCGGCCCGCTCGGTATGTCGTTTTCCCCGAGCGGGCCACTGCGGTCGGTTGAGCCGGCCATGAAGTCCGGTTTCGCTGCGGGCCCCCAACAGTCTTCCGCCGACACCCCGTACCGCCTGGGGCGGTTGACACTCTGTAGGCGCGGCCTGTGTTCTCGTTGCGACTTTGACCCAGAAGCACTCCACCGTATGGAAGCGCTTTTTTGGACAGAGGCCTCTTTGTCCCAAGGTGCCGAATGGAGAGCCAAGGATCAGGCCGGCGGGTGGGATGCCGCCGCCCTTGCGGTCTTTTAGAGGCGTTTCGAACGTGGTTGCGTGCACCGTCGCGTCCAATTTTCCGCGGTGGCGAATACCGCAACCGGCCGGTCGTGCGCCGACGGTGAATTAAGGAGGAGCCATGAAATACACGAGAGACCTCTCGGATGCGATAGACGACTTCGCCTCCACGCTGCTGGCCGGTGACTTCCTGTCGCAGGTCTACCACCACGAACACCGCGTGTTCGCCGGTGCGGCGGAGGAGATCAGGGGCCTCTTCGGCTGGAGCGACTTGAACGAGATCCTTGAGACGCATCAACTCAGATCCCCGCAGATGCGGTTGTCGCGGGACGGCAAGCAGCTCCCCGAGGCCTCCTACATGGAGGCGCGCGTCGTCCGGCGCGGACGCCGGCGAATCCGTGTCGATCCGGCGAGGCTGCGAGCGGCGCTGCGTGAGGGCCACACGCTCGCGCTGCGGTACGTCGACGAGATCCACCCCGGACTGTCGCAGCTCTCCGAAGCCTTCGAGCGCCGGCTGCTCAGCGACTTCGAGTTCAACCTCTACGCCTCCTGGGCGCCCACCGGCGGTTTCAACGCCCACTGGGACAACCACGACGTGTTCGCCATCCAGCTCCAGGGCAGGAAGCGGTGGCGCATCTTCGGGCGCAACGAATTCTCCATGCACCCGAGGGATTCGGCGATGGGCAGGCCGCCCGCCGGGGTCGTCGATGACCTGGTGCTCTCTCCCGGCGACGTGCTCTTCCTGCCACGGGGCTACTGGCACGACCCCGTGACTGAGGAGGGCCCCTCCCTCCACATCACCGGTTCGATCCCCTGCACCACCGCCCTGGACCTGGCCCGGTGGTTGTTGGATCAGCTCCGCGAGGACGAGGTCATGTGCGCCGAGCTGTTGCGCTTCGGTGACCCGGAGGACCCGCAGGAGGTGCTGCGGAGCGTGCGGGAGCGGCTGAATGAGGCGTTTGGGGAGGAGGACCTCCTGAAGCGGTTCTTCGCCGCCCGGGACGGCGCACAGTTCGGGAGGTTCCAACTCGGCCTCCCCGACGTCGGCCCCGTGGCGTAGCCGGATTGCACGTTCGGTCTGCATCAGGTTCCCCACCGGGTGGGCGTGACGTACTTCCTGTCGACCGGCATCAGCATCCCCACCGGGTCGCCCTGACCGCGCAGACCCGACCGGGGGGCGTGTTCTCGGAGCGGATATCCGTTACTGACTGCGGGCCCGGGTTGTCGCCCCGGATGCTGATGCGGGTGTTTCGGGGTGAGGTGCGGTGCGGTTCAAACTTTGTTGTCCGGCGTCACGTCCGACGTCCGCGCCGCGCAGATTGCCCCGGTGGGCCGTCTGGCTTCCGGGCTGCGACAAGGCCTCGGGCCAGAGCGCGGACAAGACGTTCGCCTACTCGATCAACCCCGGCGCGGTCGCCGCCCCCGGCGGCATCATCACCTCTCCCGGTGCCCCCTCCGCGGTGACCACCAAGACGCTGCCAGATCGCTACGAACCGGGCGTCATGCGACTACGCCGAAGCCCTGAGGTGCGGTGCGGTTCAAACTTTGACCACGCGGACACCGTGACCGCACAGCATGTGGAGGTCTTCGGGGTCCGAGGTCAACACGGTAACCGGGGCAGGTGAGGCGAGTGCGGTTGCGGCGACGATCGCGTCAATTGTGTATTTGCGGCCGTGAAGGCCGGCTGCGGCGAGGAGTTCGCTGGCGTGGCGGGCGGTGGCTTCGGTGGGCGGGATGATGTTGACGCGGGAGACGGCGTAGTCGAAGCGGGCCTGATCGGTTCTGGGGTCGCGGGCTTCGACGAGGGTGACGGAGCTGGTGATGACGCGGATGTCCTCGGCCTCGGCGGCGGCGAGCCATTCGGTGAGTTCGGGGGTGCGTCGTACGAGTCTGGCCAGGCCTTCGCAGTCGAGGACGAGGGTGCCGCTCACGCCACATCCACCGAGCCTGCCGCGTCACCGCGCAGGATCGCTCGCTTGGCCTCGACCGCGGCCTGGTCGACGGGGCCGTTGTCGCCTTCGGCGTCATCGATGAGTTCGCGCAGCCGGTCGCGTTCGAGTTGGCGCTGAATGAGGGCTTCGACGTAGGCGGACATGCCGCGCTTGCCGGTGCGTGCCTTGAGGGCGGCGATGGTGCCTTCGTGGAGCGAGACGGAGCCGGGCGGACGGGGCCTTCGCCGGGAGCGGGCTCGGGTGTGGGGACCATGGAGCCGCATTAACAAAACTCTTGTTATTTGCTGGGGTTATTCTGCGACGGTGCGGCTTGCCCTGAGGCAGGTGGCGGATTGCCTCGAGGGGTACAGATCTTCTGTGATCACCAAGCGGGACGATGCGTCCCGTGGGCTGACCCGTGAGGAGCCGCTCGCGCTGCCCGCGGTCGTGGACCTGGGGACCGGACCGTCCCGTTCGACCCTGCCGCCGGACCGATCGCCAACGTCGCTGCCGTCTACCGGGAAATCGCCGGTTCGATTGCCGGCGGACGCCGGCCCCACGCCGACTTCCATACCGCCGCCCACCATCGGGCGCTCGCAGCCATCGAACGCTCCGCACGAACCGGAGGCCCCGAGAATGTCGACGCGGCTGAGCTCGCAGCAGGCACAGGGCAGTCGGGTCCGGCGTCTGGCGGAACTCAGAGCACTTCGGGCAGCCCGAAGGCCGCGACGTGCTCCGCGCCCAGGAACGAGACGATCTCCGTCACCCGTTCGTGGCGCAGTGTCAGGACGGTGAGCGACCAGGCCCCGTGCACGACGTCAGGCGCTGCTCCCACGTAGAAAGCCACTGCCGGCTGCCCGTTGGCCGAAGTGAGCCGATAGCGCCAGCTCGGGCAGCGGGTCAGCGGGACGGCCGTCGCGAAGTCCATCACCGCGTCCACGCCGGCGTACCACTGCGCCAGCGGCGGCATCGACCAGGTGACGTCCTTGGTGAGCAGCGCGACCAGGGCTTCGGTGTCGCCCCGCTCCAGGGCGGTGGCGAACGAGGCGGCGATCTCACGTACCCGTGCATCGCCGATCATCCGCAGGGTCTGCTGCTGGGACACGTCCGGCACCCTCGCCGCCAGCAGCCGCCGGGCCCGGGCCAGGGCGGAGTTCACCGAGGTGGTGGAGGTGTCCATCATCGTGGCGATCTCGGCGGCGGAGAAGCCGAGCACGTCGAACAGGAGCAGCGCGGCCCGCTGGTTGCCGGGCAGGTGCTGCACGGTCGCGACGAAGGCGAGCTCCACCGCCTCGCGTTGCTCGTACCTGGCGGAGGGACCGGCCGGGCCGACCGGCAGGCCCGCGTCGGCGTAGGGGCCGATCCAGGCAACCTCCGTCAATGGCGTGGCGTCGATCACCGCGTGGCTGCTGGCCGGGCCGAGGTCCACCGGCAGGGCCCGGCGGCCGCGGCGGTCGATGGCGTCCAGACAGGTGCGGGTGGCCACCGTATAGAGCCAGGCGCGCAGCGAGCTGCGCCCCTCGAACCGTTCCAGGCCCCGCCAGGCACGCAGCATGGCCTCCTGCAGCGCGTCGTCGGCGTCGTGGGTGGAGCCGAGCATGCGGTAGCAGTGGGCGTGCAGTTCCCGGCGCAGCGGCGCCACCAGGCGGGTGAACGCGGCGTCGTCGCCGTCGCGCGCCAGTGCCAGGTCGGCGGTCGCGGACGGTCCTGAGAATTCCTCGCTCACGAGAGACGATTCTGCCTCACGGCGGAAGTCACCTCTCGGACCGTGCGTTCCGACCTCCCGAGGAGGACCCCGTGACGAGCCCCGACCCGAACCCCGAGTATCCGCACACTGCCGCCTGGTTCGACATCTCGACCCCCGACGCGCCGCGCGCCCGCCGCTTCTACCAGGAGCTGTTCGGCTGGCCGGTCAACGTGCTGGACGGGACCTACGCGCTGGTGGGTGCGGACGGTGACCGACCGACCGGTGGGATCGGCCAGGCGGGTCCGGACAGCCCGTACACCGGGATCGTCGTCTACTTCCGGGTCGCGGACGTGGACGTGGCCCTCGCCAAAGCCGAGGAGCTGGGCGGCAGCCGCCGACTGGAGCCGCAGAGCCTGCCCGGGACGGGCCGGATGGCCGTGTTCACCGACCCGGACGGCAACCCCGTCGGCCTGCTCAGCGCCTGAGATCGGAGACCCTTCATGATGACCGACTCCCTCAAGGCCGACCTGCGCCGCCATCTGCAGGATGCCCGCGAGACCGTGCTGTGGAAGCTGGACGGTCTGACGGAGCGTGACGTCCGCCGCCCGCTCACTCCGACCGGGACCAACCTGCTCGGCCTGGTCAAGCACCTGGCCGGTGTCGAGCTGCTCTACCTGGGCTGGGTGTTCGACCGGCACTACGCCGAGTCGGTCCCCTGGTTCCGCCCGGACCTGGGTCCGGCGGGGCTTGCGCCCAACACCGACCAGTGGGCCACCGCCGAGGAATCCCGTCAGTACGTCGTGGACACCTACCGCAAGGCCTGGCAGCACGCCGATGCCACCATCGAGGCGCTGCCGCTGGACGCCGTCGGCCACGTTCCGTGGTGGCCGGAGCGGGACCGTACCGCCAGCCTGCACCGGGTGCTGGTCCACCTGATCGCCGAGACCGAGCGGCACACCGGTCACGCGGACATCGTCCGCGAGCTGATCGACGGCGCGGTGGGCTATCGCCGGGGTACCGAGCGGCTGCCCGCAGCGGACGCGCAGTGGTGGACGGCGTACCGCGACCGCGTGGCGGCGGTGGCCGAGCAGAGCTGAGCCGAGCCGGCCGGGCCCGCCGACCACGGCGGGGCCGGTCCGCTCCGGTCGCGGGGGCCGTGCGCAGCTTCGGCACCAGGACGAAGGCCGAGGCCGTGCGCCTCGGCGGGCGACAGCGGATCGCCGACCAGGCGCAGGAGTCGCGGCGCGGAGGCCGATCGGTGACAGCCCGCCCGCGCGGGCCCGTCGGCGACAACTCCGCGGCGGCCACCCGGCCGTAGCCTGAGAACGCCGCCGACGGACCCACGGCGGCCGGGCGGGCCTCGGAGGCCGGCAGCCCGCGCCGTACTGGACGTGGCCACCGGCAGGCGGACCACGTGGTGGTGCTCGGCAAACGGCTCCCTCCGGCACGATGGGACCCGGCCGGGGTGACAGGGAATGGCGGAGGCGGGCGATGAGCGGATCCGGTGCTGTCGGCGGTGGGTACTCCGGTACCCCGCTCGCCAGGAAGATCGGCATCAAGGCGGGGCACCGGGTGGCACTGCTGCACGCTCCGGATCCGTTCGACATCCCCGGCCTGCCCGATGGGGCGGAGTTCACGGCGGACGGCCCACGCGGCGCCGACATCACCCTCGCCTTCCATCGCACCCACGCCGCCCTGGCCGCCGAGGCCCCCGCCCTGGCCGCCGCTCTCGCCGACCACGCCATGCTGTGGATCGCCTGGCCCCGCAAGGCCGCCGGGCACGTCAGCGACATCGCCGAGAACGATCTGCGGGACCTCTTCCTCCCGCTCGGCGTGGTCGACGTGAAGGTCGCCGCGCTGGGGGAGGACTGGTCGGGGCTGAAGTTCGTACGGCGCCGGGAGAACCGGCGTACGTCCCGCCGCGTCTGACCCAAGAATCGGCGTACGCGGAAAGTCCTTACCGTGAACGGCTAGCATCGCGGCCGGGATTGCCGGCGGCCGTGATGGGGTGAAGGGCATGCAGGACCTGGGAGCACCGCGGATCGCTGTCGCCGTGGTGACCATGGGAAACAGGCCCGCCGAGGTCGATGCCCTGCTGGAGTCCGTGGCCAAGCAGGACCTGGCGCCCGCGCGGATCGTGATCGTCGGCAACGGCTGCCCGCTGCCGGACTTCGCCGAGCGGCTGGCGCTTCCCGGCGCGGTCACCCTCCTGGAACTCGACGAGAACCTCGGCTGTCCGGGCGGCCGGAACCAGGCGCTGGCCAGGCTGCGGGAGTTCGGGGACGTCGACGTCGTAGTGGAACTGGACGACGACGGGCTGCTCGTCGACGCCGATGTGCTGCGGCGGGTACGGGACCTGTTCGCGGCCGACCCGAAGCTCGGCATCGTCGGCTTCCGCATCGCCGATGAGCACGGCGAGACCCAGCAGCGGCACGTGCCGCGGGTCGGCGCCTCGGACCCGATGCGGGGCGGCTACGTCACCGGGTTCCTCGGCGGCGGCCACGGCTTGCGGACCGCCATGCTCGACGAGATCGGGGACTGGCCCGCCGAGTTCTTCTTCGCCCACGAGGAGACCGACCTGGCCTGGCGGGCCGCCGACGCCGGCTGGCGGATCCTGTACGCACCCGAACTGCTGCTCCAGCACCCGAAGACCTCGCCGGCCCGGCACGCCATCTACTACCGGGTGAACGCACGGAACCGGGTCTGGCTCGTCCGCCGCCGACTGCCGTTGCCGCTCATCCCCGTACACCTGGGGATCTGGATGCTGCTCACGCTCGTACGGACCCGGTCGGGGCCAGGCCTGCGCGCCTGGTTCGGCGGGTTCGTGGAGGGGCTCAGGGAACCGGCGGGCGAGCGGCGGCCCATGCGGTGGCGGACCGTGTGGCGGCTGGCACGGCTGGGGCGGCCGCCCGTCATCTGACGGGAAACGGCGGAGGGGACGAGGGTCCCGGGCGTTCACCTCCGCCGACCGGGACCCTCTGACGTCCCACGGATCCGGCCACGGCGGCGTCACTCCCCCGAGTTGCGCGTTCTACGCGCGCACCCCCGGGCCAGATCCGATGAAGTGATCACATCAGGTGGCACCAACGGATCGCTAACATGTGGCCAACGGTTCTCCGTTCCGGCATCGGCCGTTTGGCGCGAAGCCGTCGGCCGGCAGCGCCGGACGGCCGCAGCCGTACGGATTCCGGCGGCGACCGCCGTGACGCAGGTGGCGGGAAACCGCCGTGACGAGGGCGGGAATCCGCCAAGGATGCGGGAAGGCAGTGGGCGGCGTGAGGCGGGGCCAGCTGCGGTTCGGACTGCTGGGACCGCCTGTTCTCTACGACGTCCACGGCGAGGCCGACGAGTCCGTCGACGGCACGGATGCCTCCCGCGAGGTCGACGTCAGGGCCGTCGGCAGCCCCAAGGTCCGCACCCTGCTCGCCGCCCTGCTCCTCGAAGCCGGCCGTGTCGTCTCCGTCGAGTCGCTCAAGGACGCGCTGTGGGGCGGGGCGCCGCCCGCGTCCGCGCAGGCCTCGCTGCACAACCATGTGGCCCGGCTGCGCAGGCTGCTCGACGACCCCGAGCGGCTGCGGGCGGTGCCGCCCGGCTATGTGCTGCGCGTCGAGCAGGGCGAACTGGACGTCCATGTCTTCGAGCGTCACCTCGCCACGGCACGCGGCGCCTTCGCCGCCTGCAACTGGGAGCGCGTCGTGCGCGAGTGCACGTCCGCGCTCGCCCTGTGGCGTGGCACCCCGCTGAACGGGCTCCCCGCCGAGCTGGGCGGATACGCCTTCGTCCAGCGTCTGAAGGAGGCACGGCTGCTGCTTCTGGAGTGGCGCTACGACGCCGAACTCGCCGTCGACGGTGCCCGACTGGACGGTCTCGTACCGGAGTTGGCCGCACTGGCCGCCGAGTATCCGCTCCGGGAGGCGTACCACCGTCAGCTGATGCTCGTCCTGCACCGCACCGGCCGCCAGGCCGAGGCGCTTGCCGTCCACCGGGATCTGCGCGCCCGCCTGGTGGAGGAACTGGGCGTGGAACCGGGCCCGGCGATGCAGGAGGCGCACGTCGAGGTGCTCGCCACCACCGGGCTCCCCGGTGCCCCACGCGAGGACGACACCGCGTCCGGCGGCACGGAAGGCCCCGCTCCGGCCCTCCCGCAACCGCTCCGCCCCGCCCAACTGCCGCCCCCGCCAGCCCACTTCACGGGCCGTACGACCGCTCTCGACGACCTCCGCAGCGCCCTGGAGCCCGGTCGTACTCCTGCGGTGGCTGTCATCAGCGGCATGGCAGGCGTGGGCAAGAGCGCCCTCGCGCTACAGGTCGCCCACACCCTGAGGGAACGTTTCCCTGACGGTCAGCTGTACATCAACCTGCACGGCGCCACACCCGGCATGACCCCCCTCCCGCCCACCCAGGCCCTCGCCGCCCTGCTGCGTGACCTGGGCACCGAGCCACGCCGCATCCCCGAACACCCGGACGCAGCCGCCGCGTTGCTGCGCTCCCTGCTCGCCCCGACCCGCACCCTCCTGCTCCTGGACGACGCCGCGCACGCCGCTCAGGTGCGGCCGCTGCTGCCGGCCGGCGCGGGCTGCGCCGTGATCGTCACCAGCCGTTCGCCGCTGACCGCCCTCGACGGCGCCCGCCGCTTCCCGCTCACCGTCCTGAGCGGCGAGGAGAGCGCCGAGCTGCTGCGAGCGGTCTCCGGCCGTGACGCCCTGGACGCGGCCCATCCCCTCGTCGAACTCACCGGCCGCCTCCCGCTCGCGCTGCGCGTCGTCGCCGCCCGCCTCGCCGCGCGCCGAGCGCTCACGCCCGAGGCCCTGGCCGGTCAACTCGCCGCGACGGAAGGCAGATTGCATCACCTGGAGTACGACGACCTGAGCGTCCGCCGCTCCCTGGCCGTCGCCCATGACGCGCTCGCCGCCTCGGAACGGGAGGTCGACCGGGACGCCGCTCTCGTGCTGCGCGGTATCGGCGCGCTCGACCTGCCGGCGTACGGCGCCCCGCTCCTCGCCCACCTGGTCGGCACCGACGAGCGTCGCGCCGAGGCGGCACTGGACCGGCTCGTCGACGTGGCCCTCCTGGAGGAGACGGCATACGGCCGCTACGCCCCGCACGACCTGGTCCGCGACTTCGCCCGCGAACTGGCCGGAGGCGCCGGCGACGTGGATGCCGCCCTGCCCTGGTACGCCGCCGTCGCCGAGCGCGCCCTCACCGCTATCGTCGAACCCGGCCTCGACCAGGACGACCGCCGCCGCCCGACCGCGTCCCAGCCGCAGGACCACGCGGAACATGTCGCCGCCCTCCCCGCCTTCGAATCCGCCGGACAGGCCTTCGCCTGGGGCGACACGGAACTGGTGAACATCGTCACGCTGGTCGAGCGGTACGCCGAGGAAGCCGGTGCCGACTGCGACGCACAGGCCCTCAGGGCCGCCCGCATCTCGACGCTGATCCGCCTCTTCTTCCCGTACCTGCTGCGCAGTGGCCGGGTCGCCGAGATGGAGGTGCTCGGCCGGGCCGCCCTGCGTGTGGCCCGGCGGCTCGGTGACGAGGCCGCCGAGGCGTACGCGCTGGGCGACCTCGCCGGGCTGCACTTCCTGACCGGACGGCAGAGCGAGGCCCTCGACCTCAACGACCGGGCGCTGACGATCTGGCGGCGGCTCGACCATGTCTCCTGGATGCGCCGCTGCCTCAACAACCGTGGCCTGCTGCTCGAAGGGCTGGGCCGCTACGAGGAGTCCGGCCGGGCGCTTCGGCAGAGCCTGGAGTACTCACGGCAGTTGAAAGACCCGCACGGCGAGGCCGTGACCCACAGCCACCTCGGCAATCTGTACGAACACACCGACCCGCGGGCCGCGATCGAGCAGCACCGGCGATCGCTCGCCATCGGGGACGAGATCGGCGCCGTGATCGTGCAGCACTCCGCGCACTGCAACATCGGCTACGCCCACCTCACCCTCGGCGAACCGGCCGCCGCCGTACCCCACTTCGAGGAGAGCCTGCGGATCCTCGGCGGCCACGGCGACTGGCACGGCGAGTCCCAGACCCGGCTCGGGCTGGTGCGCGCCCTGCGGCTGCTCGGCCACACGGAACGGGCCGCCGCCGAGTGCGCCGACCTCCTCCACCGCGCGGACGCCCGCGCCGACCGCTACACGGGCGGCCTCGCCCGCCACCAGCACGGGCTCCTCCTGCGGGAGCGGGGAAGTGCCGAGCAGGCGTACGTGCAGTGGCGCGCAGCACTTGCCGCACTGGACGGCACGGACGAGAAGTCGGTATTGGCCGAACTCAGGGAACTGCTCGGCGAGACCCTCCCGTAGCTACGAACAGCCACGCCGCCGGCCCCGCCCCGCAGCTACGGCGGCCGGTCACCGCTCACTTCGCATCCGCATAACACTCCACCACCGCCGTGGTGAACGGAAACCGCACCGGCGTCTCCCCGAACGTCAGCCGCCCCGCCAGCTCCGCCGCCTCCCGGATCGCCGCCACCACCGCTTCCGCCTCCCGCTCGGGACAGTGCACGATCACCTCGTCGTGCTGGAAGAAGACCAGCTCGGCCGCCATGCCCGCACAGCTCTGCCGCAGCGCGGCGAGCACCAGCAGCGCCCAGTCGGCGGCGCTCCCCTGGACGACGAAGTTGCGGGCGAAACGGCCGCGGGCGCGGGTGTTGGTGGAGGCGTAACCCGGCACCCACTCGGCTCCGGTGGGGGTCTCCGCCGGTTCGTCCTGCGGGATGCCCGCCTCCTCCGCCGCGTCCTCGCCCGCCCCGGCGGCCGGCGGGCAGGTCCGCCCCAGCCAGGTCCGCACGAGCCGCCCCTCCTCGCCCGCGCGCGCCGCGTCGTCGACGTATGCGACCGCCTTGGGGAAGCGGCGTCTGAGGGCGGCGAGGTTCTTCAGGCCGTCGCCGGAGGTCTGGCCGTAGACCGCGCCGAGGACGGCGAGCTTGGCCTGGGCGCGGTCGCCGGAGAAGGCCCGGTCGGAGACCGACTGGTAGAGGTCGGTCTCCCGCCCGGCCACCTCCATCAGCCCCGGGTCGCGGGAGATGGCGGCCAGCACCCGCGGCTCCATCTGGTCGGCGTCCGCGACGACCAGCCGCCAGCCGGGGTCGGCGACCACCGCGCGCCGGATGACCTTGGGGATCTGCAGGGCGCCGCCGCCGTTGGTGACCCATCTGCCGGTGACGGTCCCGCCCGCGAGGAACTCGGGCCTGAACCGCCCCTCCCGCACCCAGTCCTGCAGCCAGGACCAGCCGTGGGCGACCCAGATGCGGTACAGCTTCTTGTACTCGACCAGCGGTTTCACCGCCGGGTGGTCGACGGACTCGATCTCCCAGCGGCGGGTCGACTTCACCTTGATCCCGGCCTGCGCGAACGCCTTGATGACGTCCGCGGGCAGATCGGGCCGGACGCGGCGCCCGAAGGCGGCGGACACCTCGTCCGCCAGCTCGGCGAGGCGGCGGGGCTCGCCACCGCCCGCGTACCGCTCGCCGAGCAGTTCGTGCAGCACCCGGCGGTGCACCTCGGCGCTCCAGGGCAGCCCGGCGCGGTTCATCTCGGCGGCCACCAGCATCCCCGCCGACTCGGCGGCGGTCAGCAGCCGCATCCGGTCGGGGTGCGCGGTGGCGTCGTGCCGGCGCTGCTGCTGGGAGTACACCTCGACGAGGTCGGGCAGCGGCACATGGACGGCCTGCGGTTCGAAGAGCGGGGACTGCGCGCCCGGTTCGGCGGAGCGCAGGGGCGGGTCGGGCGGTACGGGGCCGCCGCGGAGCCGGGCCAGAGCGGCGGCCGCCGAGCGTGGCTCGCCGTACCGCCCCTCGTGGCCCAGCAGGAGGGTCTCGGCGTCCTCGATGTCGTAGCACCGCTCCACTCGCACCCCCGTGGCGAGCAGCCGCGGATACACCTCGGCCGTGGAACGCCACACCCACCGCACGACCTCGGGCCGCCCCCGCACGGCCGTCGCGAGGTCGGGCTCCCACAGGACCGGCCCGGCGAGCAGCCCGTCCGGACCGAGGGGGGCGAGCTCCACGCCACCGTCCTCGGCCGGAGCGAGCGCCCAGCGGTCGGTCATGGTTGCGAGTGTGGCAGGGGGGTCTGACAGTGGCCTCCCGGCAGGCCGTCAGCTCTCCTCGCCGGGGACCTGCAGGTACTGCGCGAGCGCCTTGGCGAGCTCGGCCTCCACCGTCGCCTTGTCGAGGCCGAGGCCGGCCAGCACCCCTTCGCCGTTCTCGAACTCCAGCAGAGCCAGCAGGATGTGCTCGGTGCCGATGTAGTTGTGGCCGAGGCGGAGGGCCTCGCGGAAGGTGAGTTCCAGCACCTTCTTGGCGTCGGAGCCGTAGGGGACGAGCTCCGGGACCTCCTCGGCCGCGGGCGGGAGGGCGGCGGTCGCCGCCTGGCGCACGCTGTCGAGCAGGACGCCCTGAGCGGTGATCGCCTTGGCCGCGAGGCCGTCCGGCTCGGCCAGCAGTCCGAGGATCAGGTGCTCGGGGCGGCCCTCGGCGTTGTGGGCCGCGATCGCCTCGTTGTGGGCGGCCATCACCACGTTGCGGGCGCGCGGGGTGTAGCGGCCGAAGCCCTGGTTCGGGTCCAGGTCGGTGGACTCCTTGGGCACGAAGCGCTTCTGCGCCGCCTGCCGGGTGACCCCCATGCTCTTGCCGATGTCCGTCCAGGAGGCGCCCGAGCGGCGCGCCTGGTCCACGAAGTGACCGATCAGATGGTCCGCCACCTCACCGAGGTGGTCGGCCGCGATCACCGCGTCCTGGAGCTGCTCCAGAGGTTCGGCGTGGACCTTCTTGATGGCCGCGATGAGTTCGTCGAGACGCACGGATGGCGTGAAGTTCGGGTTCGTCGACATGTGTCAACCGTAGGTTGACACGAGAGGAGCGTCAACCCCGGGTTGACACCTGAGGCCGTCACGCGTGCGTGCCTACTTCGGCGACGCCGCCAGCCGTACCGCCAGCCCTGTGAACACCGTCCCGCTGAATATGTTCAGCCCGCGCGCGATCCGGCGGCTGCGGCGCAGCAGTGCGGAGAGCTTCCCCGAAAGAAGGCCGATCGAGCCGTCCACGCCGAATCCCATGACCGTGATCGTCAGCCCGAAGACCAGGAACTGTTCGCGCACATGCCCCAGTCCGGGATCCACGAACTGCGGCAGGAAGGCGACGTTGAAGAGGATCACCTTGGGGTTGAGCAGATTGGTGACCGCTCCCTGCCAGAAGGCCCGCCGTCGGCCCGGCCCCGCTGCCGCCCCCTCCTCGACCGGCACCGCCCGGTCCCGGAAGGCCTTGACCGCGAGATAGAGCAGATAGGCGGCACCCGCCCAGCGCAGCACGTGATAGAGCGTCGGCAGGGCCAGGAACAGCGCCGACAGACCGAGCGCCGCGGCGACCGTGTGCACGAACATGGCGCAGGCCACGCCGAACGCGGCCAGCACTCCCGTCCTGGGCCCACCCCGTCCGCCCATCGCCACGATGAACATCATGTCGGGGCCGGGAGTGACGCAGAGGACCAAGGCGGCGACCAGGAAGGCCGCGTACGAAGACATGTCCACCATGTGTCCATGCTCGAACCGGCGAGGGAGAGGAGCGAACGAATTTCGATGGGTGAGACGAGTGCTGCGAAACGCCATGTGAGGGGCACGGTGACGGTGATTGACTCATCTGCCATGACCACGACCACGCTGACGACGAGCTCCTCCACGGCCCCTGCCGCTGCCCCGACTCCGGCCCCCGTCACCGACGTTCCCGCGGTCGTCGACGAGACGGCCCGGCTCCTCACCGAGCACTACGTCTTCCCGGAGGCCGCCGAGCAACTGGCCGTGCTGCTGCGCCGGCGCCTGGCGGAGGGGGCGTACGACGTGGAGAGCGCCGAGGAGCTGAGCGGGCTGGTCACCGCGGACCTGCAGTCCGTCAACGGCGATCCGCACCTGCGCCTCATGTACCACCCCGAGCAGGTGCCGCAGGGCCGGGGCGAGGCCGCGGAAGCCGCGATGCGCCGCAAGTTCGACACCTCCCTGGGCGGTGTGCCCCGGGTGGAGCGGCTGACGGGCGGCACCGCCCTGCTCGAACTGGCCCCCTTCCTCTTCCCGCTGTCCTGGTCGGCCGAGCCGCTCGCCGCCGCGCTCACCCTGGTCGCCCGCGCCGAAGCGCTCATCCTGGACCTGCGGGGCAACGGCGGCGGCGACCCGGACACCGTCGCCTTCGTCTGCAGCTACCTCCTGGACGAGCACACGCACCTCAACACCATGTACGCGCGCGTGGGCGACCGCCACGACCAGTCCTGGACCCTGCCGTACGTCCCCGGCGCCCGCTTCGGCGGCACCAAGCCGGTCCACGTACTCACCGGTCCCCACACCTTCTCGGCCGCCGAGGAACTGGCCTACGACCTCCAGCAGCTGGGCCGCGCGACCGTCGTGGGGGCGAGCACCCGCGGCGGCGCCCACCCGCGGGAGGGCTGGACGGTCCACCCGAACCTGGAGGCCACCATCCCGGTCGCCCGTGCCGTCAACCCGGTCTCCGGCACCAACTGGGAAGGCACCGGCGTCCTCCCCGACGTTCCGTGCCCGGCCCCCGACGCCCTCGACCGCGCGCTGGCCCTGATCCGCGGCTGACCCGACTGTCAGTGCCGCGTGGCACGATCGACGAGTGACCAGCACTCCGTCCGACACCGTCGAACGCGCCTTCAAGGCCGCCCTGTACGCCGAGACCGACACCGCCCTCGACACGGGCGCCTCCCTGCTGGCCGCGGACCCGGCGGCGGACGACGAACTCGCCCGCCGCGGCCGGGAGTTCGTGGCGACGGCCTGGCGGCGCGGCTGGCAGCCCGCCGACGTCGTCCGGATCGTACGACGCGAGCTGGACGACGTACACGTACGGCTGGCATCGGCGCTGATCCGGGCGCAGACGCCGTACGACGGCCCGCGTGGTCCCCGCTGGACCGCGCAGCTGGCCGAGCTCACCGCCGAAGCGGCCGAAACCGCCGAGGCCACCGGCACGCCACCCCGCACCGACCGCTTCTCGCACGCGACCACCGTCCTGGAGCTGTACCGCCTGCTGCTGCGCCTACCGGCCCTGGAACCCCTCGACGAGCCCACGCGGCGGCCCGATCCCGCCCGCGCGGCCGGCCCGGCATCCGAGTCCCGCATGCTCACCCGCATCCGCGCGCTGCTCGCCAAGGCGGAGGCGACCGGGTTCCCGGACGAGGCGGAGGCGCTGTCCGCCAAGGCACAGGAGTTGATGGCCCGGCACAGCATCGACGAGGCGCTGCTCGCGGCCCGGGCGCCCTCCCCGGACACCCCCGGCGCCTGCCGCATCGGCGTCGAGGCGCCGTACGAGCAGGCCAAGGCGGTGCTGCTGGACGCGGTCGCCACCGCGAACCACTGCCGGGCCGTGTGGAACGAGCCGCTGGGCTTCTCCACCGTCGTCGGCTTCGAGGCCGACCTGGAAGCCGTCGAACTCCTCTACACCTCGCTCCTCGTCCAGGCCACGACGGCGATGACGAAGGCGGAGACCGCCCAGCGGGCGGGCGGCCGCAAACGCACCAAGACCTTCCGGCAGTCCTTCCTCGCGGCCTACGCCCACCGCATAGGCACCCGCCTCGCGGCGGCCGCCGAGACGCAAGTGACCGACGACCTGCTCCCGGTACTGGCCTCCCGCGAGGTCGCAGTCACGGCCCACACGGACCACATGTTCCCCGAGACGACCACGACCCGCCTGCGCGGTGTGACCGACGAGGCGGGCTGGACGGAAGGCGCCCAGGCAGCGGACCGGGCGCACGTGGTGGGCCGGTCAGCGCTCCAATAGGGGCACAGGCCCGCGGAGCGTCAGTCCCCAGCCTGCTGGAACGGACTCACCGAAGCGTTCGCCGCACCCTCAGCGCCCTTGACGGCGACCTCGCCGTACGTCCATTTGAAGCTGTGTCCGGCGGCGGAGCCGGGCAGCGTGAACTTCGCCGTCGTCACCGGGAGGCTCTTCTTGCCGCCCGCCTCGCCCCGCACGTACGTGATGGTGAAGGACGCGGTCGCGCCCTTGGCGAGCGTCAGCTTCTGAGCCTTCGCGGCCTTGTCGGCGGGGACGGCCGACGCCTTGCCTCCGTTGAGATCGACGGCCGGGAAGCCGTTCAGGGTGCACTTGGAGCCACGGTTGGTGAGCGTGACGGTGACATTGCCGGAGTCCCCGGCAGACGGTGCGGCGCTCGCCGCGACCTGCACACCGACGGCGTCGAGCGTGCAGGCGCCGCCGGCCTTGTTCTTGTTGCTGGAACCGCTGTCACCGCCGCTGCTGTCACAGGCGGTCAGAAGGAGCGCCGCGGCGACAGCGGCGACGGTGATGGGGGTGGCGCGCATGTGGATCCTCTGGTGCTCTGCTGGTGCTCGGCGGCGCGATGCCGTTGATCGCGTGCATGGATCATCACGCACGATCCGCTGCATCGGTTGCCCGGCCTGCCGGACTACTGGCCGAGGTTCGCCGTCGGCAGCCCCGACGGCAGGGTCCCGCCCTCCGTCTTGGTGTACGTCTCCTTGCCCACGGTGCCCGACCAGGTGATCTTCAGCGAGCTCTTGGACACGGAGTCGACCATCCCCGTCGCCCGCTCCTTGCCGCCCTTCGTGCAGGTGAGGTGGATCATCTGCATACCGGCCTCCTTGCCCGCGGTACCGCTGCACACCGAGCCGCCGGTCGAGAAGAGCCCGGCCTGCTTGCCGGTGATCACCAGGGCGACGGCCTTGCCGCCGGTGGTGGCGAGCCAGCTGCCCTGCAGGCTGTCGGACGCGCTCGTCGTCCCACCCGTGCCGCCGCCGGTGTCCGCCGTGGAGGCGGCGGAGGCGGAAGTGCTGGGCGAGGAGTCGTTCTTGGAGCCGCCGCCGCTGCACGCGGTGAGCACGAGCGCACCCGCCAGCCCCGCGGCGGCGGCCGCGATCCGCAGCTGCCGGCGCGACACCGGGCGGGCCGGACGCGTGAAGGTCGCCGAAGTCACTGGTAGCTCCCAAGCAGTAGCAACGAGCAGGGGCAAGCCGTAGCGGTGGGCCGGACCGCAGGTCCGAGCGCCCGCAGCAAGCTACCAGGGCCGGTCGCCCGGCCCATGAGGAGCGGCCGTGAGATTCACCGGACCCACCCGCCCCCCACTGGACTCACCCGCCCCGCTGGACCCGCCGGCTCTCACCGGACCCGCCGACTCTCACCGGCCCCATCCGCTCCCGCTGGACCCACCGGCTCTCACCGGACCACCGGCTTCCATCGGACCCCGACTCTCACCGGCCCCATCCGCTCCCGCTGGACCCACCCGCGCCCACCGGCCCCGCCGGCTCTCACCAGGACGCCTTGCGCACCCCCGGCAGATACCCGGCGTGCGCCTGTCCCCGCAACGAGACCCGTGACAGCCCGAACGCCCGGAGGTACCCCCGCGGCCGCCCGTCCGCCTGGTCCCGGTTGCGTACGCGGGTCGCACTGGCGTCGCGCGGCTGGCGCCGCAACTCCCGCTGGGCGGCGAGCTGTTCCGCCTCCGTCGACGACGGCCGCCGGATGATCTCCTTCAGCTCGGTGCGCCGCTCGGCGTACCGGGCGACGACCGCCTGCCGCTGCCGGTTCTTCGCGATCTGGCTCTTCTCCGCCATCAGACCCGCACCCCCCGGCCACGGATCCGCGCCACGGCCGCCTCGACGCCGATCGCGTCGACGGTCCTGATCCCCTTCGTGCCCAGCCTCAGCCGTACGTACCGGCCTCACTCGGCAGCCAGAACCGCTTGCTCTGGATGTTGGGGTCGAAACGGCGGGATGTCCGCCGGTGGGAGCGGGAGACGCGGTTGCCGAAACCGGGCCGGGCGCCGGTCAGCATGCAGTGCGCGGACATGGGTGACGTACCTCTCCTGAAGTGTTCCCCGAAGCGATGTCGTTAATGGAATTCATTTTCAGTAAGGTATCGCCATGGCTCGCAACGAACTCCGCCCGGTCATCAAGCTCCGGTCCACGGCAGGGACCGGCTACACCTACGTGACCCGCAAGAACCGCCGCAACGACCCGGACCGCATGACCCTGCGCAAGTACGACCCGGTCGCCGGCCGCCACGTCGACTTCCGAGAGGAGCGCTGAACGACCGCCATGCGCAACGGAATCCACCCGGCCTACGGTCCCGTCGTCTTCCGGGACCGTGCCGCGAACCACGCCTTCCTCACCCGCTCGACGATGAGCAGCGACAAGACGATCGAGTGGGAGGACGGCCACACGTACCCCGTGGTCGATGTCGAGATCTCGAACGTCAGCCACCCCTTCTACACCGGCACCGCCCGTGTCCTGGACACCGCCGGCCGCGTGGAGCGCTTCGAGCGCCGGTTCGGGAAGCGGGGCGGAGCGTGAACCTGCCAGTAGTGATCGTCGGCGGGCTGCACGCCGACGCCCGCAAGGCGGCCGTGGCCCGGCTGCTGGCCGACGTGCCCGGCGGCGTCGTACTCCACCACGACCTCGCCACGGCCGAGGCGGGCACGGTCGTACGGACGATCCGCGACGCCAAGGGTCTCGTGTCGGCCGGTGAGGCGCCCCTGGCCAACGACTGCGCGTGCTGTGCGCTGAGGAAGGACCTGGTTCCCGAGCTGCGCCGGCTCGCGCACGCGGCGGACACCCGCCTCGCCGTCGTCGAGCTGTGGGACTCCGTGGAGCCCAAGGCCATGGCCGAGGTGGTGGTGGCCGGAGGCCTGACGGTCACCGGCGTGATCACCGCTGTGGACCCGGCGCTCGTCCTGCCCTGCCTCGGCAACGGCGACGACCTCGCGGACGGGGGCCTCGCCGCGGCGGCCACGGATCAGCGGACGGTCGCGGACACGTTCGCGCGCCAGCTGGAGTACGCCCCCGTACTTGCCGTCACCGACTCCGAGGAGGCCGACGAGGAGGACCGCGAGCTGCTCGCCCAACTCCATCCGACGGCCCGCCAGGTTGTCATCGGCCACGGCGAACTGGCCGTGGCCGCCCTCGCGGGCTTCGACGTCGAGGCGGCGGCCGCCACCCAGCACCCGGCCTGCGCGCTCTTGCCCGCGGAGGCCGACGCGCACGGCGTCTCCACCCTCGTCTGGCACCGCAGCCGCCCCTTCCATCCGGAGCGGCTGTATGCGGCCCTGGAGGATCTGACCTGCGCCGCCGCCCGCAGCCGGGGCCGGTTCTGGCTCGCCGACAAGCCGGACACACTGCTGCACTGGGACGCGGCGGGCGGGGCCCTGTGCGTGGAGAGCGCGGGGCCCTGGCTGGCCTCGCTCCCGGACGCCGCCTGGGACATGGTCCCGCCCGTGCGCCGGGCCGCCGCCGCGCTGGACTGGCATCCCGAGCACGGCGACTGCTGCCAGCACCTCGTCTTCACCTCGCCCGGCCTCGACCGCGACGGACTCGAACACCTGCTGGAGTCCTGTCTGCTGACCGATGCCGAGTACGCCGCCGGGCGCGCTGCCTGGAAGCGGCTGCCGCCCGCCTTCGGCACCCTCCTGGAGGTCTGACCCGCATGCCCCGCAAGCCCGACCGCCAGCCCGTCAAGTCCCGGCCCAACCCTCCCCCACTTTCGAATTCGCTCAAGCGGGGGGACCCCCACGACGCGGCCGACATCACGTACATCGACTACCAGGACACCGACCTCCTGCGGAAGTTCATCTCCGACCGCGGCAAGATCCGCAGCCGCCGCGTCACCCGCGTCACGGCCCAGCAGCAGCGGCTGCTCGCCCGCGCGATCAAGGACGCCCGCGAGATGGCACTCCTGCCGTACGCGGGCCGCTGAGGCTTTCGGCCACAGGTCGGCTGATTGGCGGGAGGTTGGAACAACAAGGCCGCGGTATGCGTCTCTTCCAAGTGCACGAGGGTTCGACACTTCGCATGCCGTTCGGAGTTCGGGGCATGCGCTGGAACGGATGTAGCACCCCGTACGTCACAGCTGTAACCACAGAACCACCCCGCGTGCACGTGCATCTGCTCATGCATCCGTACGTGAACACGGCTATGATCCGGACCAGTTGACCGCTGCATCACTGGCCCCAAGGCCACCGCACCACCGGGAGCTATCTGTGGACCACGACGTGTACAACGGCATGGCTGCCACGGAGCTGAACGGTGTGGCCTGGCAGAAGAGCCGGCACAGCAACTCGCAGGGCTCCTGCGTGGAGTTCGCCCGGCTGCCCGGCGGGGACGTCGCCGTGCGCAACTCGCGCTTCCCCGACGGTCCGGCGCTCGTCTACACGCGTGCGGAGATCGAGGCGATGCTCCTGGGCATCAAGGACGGCGAGTTCGACCACCTGGTAGCAGGCTGACACCCCGTCCACCCCGGGTGCAACTCGGGGCAATCAGTGTCATACGTGCAGTAACGCGCGTAGAACCCCGGCGTCGGACGGCGCCGGGGTGCGCTATTCGGCGGGCAGCGGCTGGGGCAGGTGCGGCAGCTGGAACAGTGCCCAGACGACCTTGCCGCCGAGCGTGCCCGCCATCGGGTGCCAGCCCCAGCTGTCGGCGAAGGAGTCGACCAGGAACAGGCCGCGGCCCGACTCCGCCGAGAAGTCGTCGGCCTCGCGCGGCGCCGGGGTCGCATGGCTCGGGTCGCGCACCGCGCACACCAGCCGCTCCGTCCAGCGCATCAGATGCAGGCGCACGGGCGGGCTCTGGTCGGCGGTGCACAGGGTGCCGGCCGGCAGGCCGTGCCGCAGCGAGTTGGTGACCAGCTCGGAAACCACCAGACAGACGTCGTCGAAGCGGTTGCCTATGTCCCACTGGTCGAGCGTTCTGCGGGTGAACAGCCTTGCCTCGCGCACCGCTTCGTAGCGGGCGGGCAGAGCGCAGGAGGCGGCGTTGGACACGGCCGCGGGATCCAGCGGCGGAAGGCCCTGCCGTAACGGCTCGAGCATGGTCGATCCATTCGTCCCCATGCGAGGCACTCCCGAGGGATTCGCGGTCGTTGCGATGCAGCGGTTGCGCGAGACCATGGTCTTGGATGCGCGGTGCAGATGCAAGGTGCAGATGCACGTGCACGCGACCGAATTGGACCCTCCCGTACCGCTTGTTGGCCATTTTTTCCGCCATCTTCTCTCTCACTGCTTGCCAACTCCTTCCCTCTACCTGTGCAGAATCTTTGGGTTCTTTGCTTCTCTGTAATCGGACGAGTACTGCTCGGAGTGATTTAGTGGCAGACTTCGGCCCCTGAAGGCGTTGGGGAGGCTGGCGAACGTGAGCGTGGGAGAGCCCGGATCGGTGGTGCGGCGCATGCTGCTCGGCTCGCAACTCAGGCGACTGCGTGAGGCACGCGGCATCACGCGCGAGGCGGCGGGCTACTCGATCCGCGCCTCCGAATCGAAGATCAGCCGGATGGAGTTGGGCCGGGTGAGCTTCAAGACACGTGATGTGGAAGACCTGTTGACGCTGTACGGCATCACGGACGAGCAGGAGCGCACCTCGCTGGTCTCCCTCGCCCGGGAGGCCAACGTCGCGGGCTGGTGGCACAGTTACTCGGACGTCCTGCCGAGCTGGTTCCCCACCTATGTGGGCCTGGAGGGCGCGGCGCACCTGATCCGGGCGTACGAGGTGCAGTTCGTGCACGGCCTGCTGCAGACCGAGGCCTATGCACGTGCAGTCGTACGGCGCGGGATGAAGGGCGCGAGCAAGGCCGACATCGACAAGCGGGTGGCGCTGCGCCTGGAGCGGCAGAAGCACCTCGTCTCCGCGGACGGTCCCGACTTCCACATCGTCCTGGACGAGGCCGCGCTGCGCCGCCCGTACGGCGACCGCGAGGTGATGCGGGACCAGCTCCAGCATCTGATCGAGGTGTCCGAACGCCCCAACGTGCGGCTGCAGATCATGCCGTTCAGCTTCGGCGGCCACTCGGGCGAGAGCGGCGCGTTCACCATCCTCAGCTTCTCCGAGTCCGACCTGTCGGACGTCGTCTATCTGGAGCAGCTCACCAGCGCGCTCTACCTGGACAAGCACGAGGACGTCGTCCAGTACGAGAGGGCGCTCAAGGAACTCCAGCAGGACAGCCCCGGGCCGGACGAAAGCCGCGATCTTCTGAGGGGTCTGCTCCAGCTCTCCTAGGGTTCTCCCTATAAGTTCGCTCAGAGTCCCCAACTCATTTGAGACGCAAGTACGATGACGCGTGATCAGACCGTGACATCGATCGTGTGTCTGCTAGTGACTTGGGGATCACATGTCGTCCTACTTCACCGACCTGGCCCAGCAGTACATCGACGGTGAATGGCGCCCGGGTACCGGCTCCTGGGACATCATCGACTTCAACCCGTACGACGGCGAGAAGCTGGCGTCGATCACCATAGCCACGGTCGACGAGGTCGACGAGGCGTACCAGGCGGCGGCCCGCGCCCAGAAGCAGTGGGCCGCGACCAATCCGTACGCGCGCCGGGCGGTCCTGGAGAAGGCCCTGAGACTGATCGAGGAGCGCGAGCAGGAGATCGCCGAGGTGATCATCGCCGAGCTCGGCGGCACCCGTCTGAAGGCCGGCTTCGAGCTCCACCTCGCCAAGGAGTTCCTGCGCGAGTCCATCCAGTGGGCGCTGCGCCCCGAGGGCAAGATCCTCCCGTCGCCGGTGGACGGCAAGGAGAACCGCCTCTACCGCGTGCCGGTGGGCGTGGTGGGAGTCATCAGCCCCTTCAACTTCCCCTTCCTGCTGTCGATCAAGTCGGTCGCCCCGGCGCTCGCGCTCGGCAACGGCGTGGTGCTGAAGCCGCACCAGAACACCCCGATCACCGGCGGCTCCCTGGTCGCGAAGATCTTCGAGGACGCGGGTCTTCCGGGCGGCCTCCTCAACGTCGTCATCACGGACATCGCGGAGATCGGCGACGCCTTCATCGAGCACCCGGTCCCCAAGGTCATCTCCTTCACCGGCTCCGACAAGGTCGGCCGCCATGTGGCCACCGTCTGCGCCTCGCACTTCAAGCGCTCGGTCCTCGAACTCGGCGGCAACAGCGCCATCGTGGTCCTCGACGACGCCGACATCGACTACGCGGTCGACGCGGCCGTCTTCAGCCGCTACGTCCACCAGGGCCAGGTCTGCATGGCCGCGAACCGGGTGCTGGTGGACCGTTCGATCGCGGAGGAGTTCACCGAGAAGTTCGTCGCCAAGGTCAGGACCCTGAAGGTCGGCGACCCGAGCGACCCCCAGACCGTCATCGGCCCGGTCATCAACTCCTCGCAGGCGGACTCCCTTTCGGCCACCGTCGAGCAGGCCATCGCCGAGGGCGCGACCGCCCTGCTGCACGGCAGGACCACCGACAACCTGGTCGAGCCCTCCGTGCTCACCGGCGTGCCCGCGGACTCGGCCCTGCTGCGGCAGGAGGTGTTCGGCCCGGTCGCCTTCCTCATCCCCTTCGACGGCGAGGAGGAGGCCGTACGCCTCGTCAACGACACGCCGTACGGGCTGAGCGGCGCTGTGCACACCGGTGACATCGAGCGGGGCGTCTCCTTCGCCAAGCAGATCGACACCGGCATGTTCCATGTGAACGACGGCACCGTCCACGACGAGCCCCTCGTCCCCTTCGGCGGCGAGAAGAGCTCCGGCCTCGGCCGTCTGAACGGCGAGACGACGATCGACTCCTTCACCACGCTGAAATGGATCTCGGTGCAGCACGGGCGGAGCGGGTTCCCCTTCTGATTTCTTTGAGAGAGTCAGCGCGGCGGGCCATTGCGGACAGAACCTGACCTCGATGGCCCGTAGCTTCGTCGGTGTCAGGCAGGGGAACGGACTCCCCGCCACCGGCGAAAGGCGACGGTCATGGTCATGCACGTACCGGCAGAGGCGCAGGGCGACGAGCGCGGGGCACTGCTCTCGTTCATCGAGGAACAGCGGGGCGGCATCCGGCGCGCACTGCTCGGGCTGACCGAGGAGCAGGCCGCGAGCAGGCCGAGTGCCAGCGAGCTGTCCCTGTCGGGCCTGCTCAAGCACGTCGTCGAGGTCGAGCAGGGATGGATCGCCCGCGCCAAGCAGGAGCCGCCGGCCATCAAGCGGGACGAGACCAACTGGCACGAGACCTTCCAGCTCGTCGACGGCGAGACCGTCGAGTCCCAGCTCGCGTACTGGGAGGAGGTCGCCGCCGAGACGGAGGCGTACATCCGCTCCGTACCGAGCCTCGACGACACCTTCCCGCTCCCGAACGACCCCTGGTTCCCGCCGGAGGGCCGTGTCTCGGTGCGCTGGCTCTGTCTGCACCTGATCCGCGAGACGGCCCGGCACGCGGGCCACGCCGACATCATCCGCGAGTCCCTCGACGGGAAGACGGCGTTCGAACTGGTCGCCCTGGAGCAGGCGGGCTGAGCCCTCGACAATAAGCTGGGCCGCATGTCGGCGATCCGTCTTCTCGTGCTCGGCGCGGTCCGCCAGCACGGGCGGGCCCACGGCTACCAGGTTCGCAACGACCTGGAGTACTGGGGCGCGCACGAGTGGTCCAACGCCAAGCCCGGCTCGATCTACCACGCGCTCAAACAGATGGCGAAGCAAGGGCTGCTGCACGCGCACGAGATCGCACCGTCCACGGCCGGCGGTCCGCCGCGCACGGAGTACGAGATCACCGACTGGGGCACCGAGGAGTTCTTCCGGCTGCTGCGCGAGGCGCTGACCTCGTACGACCAGAAGACGGACGTCAAGTCGGCGTCCATCGGCTTCATCGTCGAGCTGCCGCGCTCCGAGGCGGTGGCGCTCCTGAAGGAGCGGATCCGGCGGATCGAGGAGTGGCGGGGAGCCGTCACGGAGCACTACATCCCTCAGGACGGCCCCGAACAGCTCGGCCACATCGGCGAGATCATGAACCTCTGGGTCCACACGGCCGACGCCGAGGCCGAGTGGACGCGGGGGCTGATCGGGCGGATCGAGGGCGGGGCGTACACGTTCGCGGGGGAGGGCGCGCCGTTCGTCGGCGTCCTCGCCGAGGGCGAGGAGAACCCGTACGCGACCGGGGAGCGGCATCCGGGGGACGCGGACTGAGCCTGTCTTTGTGCGGTGTCCGGCAGCCGTTGGGGCTGCTCGCGGTGTTCGTTCCGCCGACCGAGCGGAGGTTCGCCCGCCTCAGCAGCCGGCGGGCTAGTGATGGAAGCCGGTGGCCGCCTCCTTGTCCCTGGTCCATGGGCGCGGCTGACGGCGCAGTTCCGGCAGCAGGCGGGTCAGGTCCTCCACGAACAGGTCGGCGAGATCGGCGGAGAAGCCGTTGCGGCACACCACCCGCAGCACGGACAGGTCCTCGCGGTTCGGCGGGAAGGTGTACGCGGGCAGCAGCCAGCCGCTCTCGCGCATCCGCCGGGACACGTCGAAGACGTCGTACGCCGCCACGCCCGGCGCGGTGGTGAAGGCGAACACCGGCAGCTCGTCGCCCCTGGTCAACAGCCGGAAGTCGTCGAGCGCCGCCACCCGTTCGGCGATGCTCATGGCCACGTCACGGGTGGTCTGCTGCACGGCCCGGTAGCCCTCCCGGCCGAGCCGCAGGAACGTGTAGTACTGCGCTACCACCTGCGCGCCCGGCCGCGAGAAGTTGAGGGCGAAGGTCGGCATGTCACCGCCCAGGTAGTTGACGCGGAAGACGAGCTCCTCGGGCAGCGCCTCCTTGTCGCGCCACAGCGCCCAGCCGACGCCCGGGTAGACCAGCCCGTACTTGTGCCCCGAGGTGTTGATGGACGCCACGCGCGGGAGGCGGAAGTCCCACACCAGGTCCTCGTCGAGGAAGGGCGCGACCATGCCGCCGGACGCTGCGTCCACGTGGACCGGGATGTCCAGCCCCGTGCGCTCCTGGAGGGCGTCGAGCGCGGCGCACAGGTCCGCGATGGGCTCGTACGAGCCGTCGAAGGTGGAGCCGAGGATGCCGACGACCCCGATGGTGTTCTCGTCGCAGAGGGCGGCCGCGGCCTCCGGATCGAGGTGGAAACGGTCGCCCTCCATGGGGACCTGGCGCGCCTCCACCTCCCAGAAGTTGCAGAACTTGTCCCAGCAGACCTGGACGTTGACGCCCATGACGAGGTTGGGGCGGGCCCCCGGGGCAGGGTTCCGCTTGCTCCAGCGCCGCTTGAGCGCCATCCCGGCGAGCATGCACGCCTCGCTCGAACCGGTCGTCGAACAGCCCACCGCCGCCGATGGATCCGGCGCGTTCCACAGGTCGGCGAGCATCGCCACGCAGCGCCGCTCCAGTTCGGCGGTGCGCGGGTACTCGTCCTTGTCGATCATGTTCTTGTCCCGGCACTCCGCCATCAGGACGCCGGCCTGCGGCTCCATCCAGGTGGTGACGAAAGTGGCGAGATTCAGCCGTGAGTTGCCGTCCAGCATCAGCTCGTCGTGCACCAGCTGGTACGCCGTCGTCGGCGGCAGCGGAGCGTCCGGCAGCCGGTGCTTGGGCGGTGCCTCGGTCATGCCGCCGACCGGATTGGCCTCCCCGAAGAAGGGGTTGACCGAAACCGGGCGCTCGTCGGGCTTCTGGGAACCTTTGTGGAGCGGCATGGACGTCTCCTCGTGTCATCTCGGGAACGGGCGTCGGCGGACCGGAGTTCCACCGACGCGCAGTCGCATCCGGAATGCCCAGGACGCCCACGGTGACACCGGGCGCCGGGTGAACGGGCGGTAAGAGGACGAACAGCAACAGCACCCCGCTTCGGCGCCACAGACCCACCATAAGCGGGCGGAACGGACGCAACATCCGGAGGGATCCGCCCAGGAATCCGGCTTGCACCTCACGTGACGTGAGGGCTCACCGTGGAGTGCGTACCGAGAAGGGAGCGGACGAAGTGAGCCACTTGGCAGGACAGGACGGCTACTCCGTGGGACAGGTCGCGGGCTTCGCCGGCGTCACGGTGCGCACGCTGCACCACTACGACGACATCGGCCTGCTCGTCCCGAGCGAGCGCAGCCACGCCGGCCACCGGCGCTACGGCGAGGCCGACCTCGACCGGCTGCAGCAGATCCTGTTCTACCGGGAGCTCGGCTTCCCGCTCGACGAGGTCGCCGCCCTGCTCGACGACCCGGCCGCGGACCCGCGCGCGCACCTGCGCCGCCAGCACGAGCTGCTGACCGCCCGGATCGAGAAGCTGCAGAAGATGGCGGCGGCCGTGGAGCACGCCATGGAGGCACGCAAGATGGGCATCAATCTCACCCCCGAGGAGCGGTTCGAGGTGTTCGGGGACAAGGACCCCGAGCAGTACGCAGAGGAGGCGGAACAGCGCTGGGGCGGCACCGAGGCGTACGCCGAGTCGCAACGCCGCGCCGCCACCTACACCAAGGAGGACTGGAAGCGCATCCAGGCCGAGGTCGACGACTGGGGCCGCCGGTACGCCGCCCTGGTGGCCGCCGGGGAGCAGCCCACCGGCGAGGCCGCCATGGACCTGGCCGAGGAACACCGGCAGCACATCACCCGGTACTTCTTCGAGGTCCCGTACGAGATGCACCGGTGCTTCGGGCAGATGTACGTCTCCGACGAGCGGTTCAAGGCGTTCTACGACGCCATGGGCCCGGGCCTCGCGCAGCACCTCAGGGACGCCATCGAGGCGAACGCGTCCCGCCACACCGCGTAGCCCTCCCGGCCCGGGGGACCGCTCCCGGGCCGGGAGACCTCACAGCTTTGTGCCGGTGCGCGCACAGTGCATCCTGGAGACACCGGTGGAACCTGGGGCGGACACCTTGCGTTGATAGCTTTGGGCGCCCGCACAAGGACGCCGTACCTTCCTTCACCCCTTCAGGAGCCCGGAACCGTGACGACGCTTGCCCTCGGCCCGAGCTGGCTGGATCCGAACTACCTCCTCGACACGTTCGGCATCTGGGGCCTGCTCCTCGTCGTCTTCGCGGAGTCCGGCCTGCTCATCGGCTTCTTCCTGCCGGGCGACTCGCTGCTGTTCACCACCGGCCTGCTGATCACGACCAACCAGCTGAACTTCCCGCTCTGGGCGGCCATCGCCCTGATCTGCGTCGCCGCGGTCCTGGGTGACCAGGCGGGCTACATGTTCGGCAAGAAGGTCGGACCGTCGCTCTTCAACCGCCCCGACTCCCGCCTCTTCAAGCAGGAGAACGTGGTCAAGGCCCACGAGTTCTTCGAGAAGTACGGCCCGAAGTCCCTGGTCCTGGCCCGTTTCGTGCCCGTCGTGCGCACGTTCACGCCGATCATCGCGGGCGTCAGCGGCATGAAGTACCGCTCGTTCGTGGTCTTCAACGTCATCGGCGGCGTCCTGTGGGGGGCCGGCGTCACCCTGCTCGGCTCCTGGCTCGGCAAGATCGACTTCGTCAACAAGAACATCGAAGCGATCCTCATCCTGATCGTCCTCCTCTCGGTGATCCCGATCATCATCGAGTTCCTGCGCGCCCGCTCCAAGGCGAAGAAGAACCCCGAGGCGCCGGCTGCGGCCCAGCACCAGCAGGCGGCCCCCGTCATGGACGACGCGACGACCCAACTCCGCCGCATCCCCCCGACCGACGACCAGGGTTACCACCACCAGCAGTACCAGCAGCAGCCGCAACAGCAGCAGCCGTACTACCCGGACCAGCAGTACGCCCAGCAGTACCCGTACCAGCAGGACCCCTACCAGCAGGACCAGTACGGCAACCAGCAGAACCAGTACGGCAACCAGCAGAACCAGCAGTACCCCTACAACCAGGGGTACTGAGCGCCCCTCAAGGGGCGAGCCGTCAGGCGCTCAGAACCCACGCGTCCGCTTCGCAGCCCGCCGCCCCGCGGCAGAAGCCCCGCCGGGAATCCGCAGGAACAACCGCGAGATCTCCGACCCCAGATTGACCCCGATGGCAATGGCCATGGCCAAGGACGCAGCCGTGGCCAGCGACACCAGCCCCTTGTCGACGTTGTTCTGGGCGATCGACAGCAGCCCGAAGTACGTCGAGGACCCCGGCAGCAGCGGCCCGATCGCCGCTGTCGTGTACGGCAACGCGGAAGCGAACCGGTACCGCGACAACAACTGCCCGAACAAGCCCACCAGCCCGGCCGCAACAGCCGTGGAGGCAACCGGCGACAGCTTGCCGGGATAGTGCAGCGCGCCGTACACACACCACGCGACGCCCCCGTTCAGCGTCACCCACAGCACGGTCGACCGCTCCTGCTGCAACAACACGGCGAAGGTCAGCGACAGCAGCATCGACGCCCCGATCTGCCATCCGGGCCGTTCGGCAATGCTCACGGCCGCCTCGGGGTTGAGCTTGGCGCCCAGGTTCACCCCGAAATACAGCACCACCAGCACACCCACGACGATGCCGACGAACAGATACATGACTTCCAGCAGCCGCGCCGACGCGGTGATGTAGAACCCGGTCAGCCCGTCCTGCACGCCCGCCACCAGCGCCCGCCCCGGCAGCAGCGCGAACAGCCCACCGGTGATGACCGCGGAGGCCTTCACGTCGACCCCCGCGACGGTCATCGCGATCCCGATGGCGGCCGGAGGCATCGCGGCGACCGTGAACTGGTAGAACTCCGGCAGCCCACGCCCCGCGCACAGCCAGGCCAGCCGGTCGCCCAGCATCGCGCCGAGCATGGCCGCGATGAAGACGATCCAGTCACCGCCGACCAGCACGGAGGCCGCCCCGGCGAGCAGTCCGCTCGCCCCGGTCAGCACCCACCCCGGATAGGGGTGCCGGTTGCGGCGGATCTCGGCGAGCCGCCGGTAGGCCTCCTCCAGCGAGATGTGGGTCTCCGGGTCGCTGAGGTCGTCCACCAGCTGGAACACGGCCGCCAGACGCGTGTAGTCGGTGGCCCGGCGGCGCACCGTCCGTGACGCCGTCACCGGGTCGTCGACCAGGGACGGCTGGTACGAGATCGACAACAGGGTGAAGGTGACGTTCGGCTCGCAGCGGTCGAGGCCGTAGGAGCGGCAGACCGCGAACATCGCGGCCTCCACGTCCTCCGCGCCCTCACCGCCGGCCAGCAGCAGCTCGCCGATGCGCAGGGTCAGGTCGAGGACGCGCGGGACGGCCGGACCGCCCTCCTCCGCCTTCGGCCCCGGCTCCGGAGCGGGCCGCTCGGCCACCGGCATCCGCAGCATCGTGCGCATGCGGTCCTGCCAGGGCACGTCCTTGGTGAGGCTGACCACGGGTATGCCGGTCGCCGGTGTGAAGGCGGACGGGGCGTGATGGGCGCTGTAGGTGCTCGGCGTGCTGAACGCCGATCCCTCGGGCTCGGCGCCGGGCGGCTGCGGGACGTCCAGACCGTCGGGGACGGCGAACTCGGACGTGGTCTCCGGTTCGACGACGACTCTGGGGGCGGCGAAGCCCGCCGGAATGGCGAACTCCGAGGTGATCTCGGGATCGAACGTGCCCCTGGCCTCGTCCGACTGCGGCTTGCGGTCCTCCGCCTCCGTCACTTGAGTAACGCTCCCTGTGCGACGCGTGCAGCTACGCCAGTATGCGCACAGAAACACGAACGGGCCGCACGCGTGCGCGTACGGCCCGTTGGACGACTCGGGGCTCAGTGGCCGCCCTGCTCCTTGAACCGCTTGTAGGAGCGCTCGATCTCGATCTCGGCGTCCGTACGGCCCACCCAGTTGGCGCCCTCGACGGACTTGCCGGGCTCCAGGTCCTTGTAGACCTCGAAGAAGTGCTGGATCTCCAGGCGGTCGAACTCCGACACGTGGTGGATGTCACGCAGGTGCTCGACGCGCGGGTCCGTCGCCGGCACGCACAGCAGCTTGTCGTCGCCGCCGGCCTCGTCCGTCATCCGGAACATGCCGATCGCACGGCACTTGATCAGGCAGCCCGGGAAGGTCGGCTCGTCAAGAATGACCAGCGCGTCCAGCGGGTCGCCGTCCTCGCCGAGGGTGTTCTCGACGAAGCCGTAGTCGGTCGGGTAGGCGGTCGAGGTGAAGAGTCGACGGTCCAGGCGGATCCGACCGGTCTCGTGGTCCACCTCGTACTTGTTCCGCGAACCCTTCGGGATCTCGATCGTGACGTCGAACTCCACCGGTGGCTCCTCCATGATCAGCACATAGTTCTGGTGGTTAAGTGTCCCTCACGCAGGTGTGTGATCGCGAAAGGGGCTGGTGTTCGTGCCAGAGCTGAGGCCGTGGCGGGCCGCGAGACCGCGTGTGGTGCGGGCCGCGAACGCCGTACGACCGCGTCTGGCACGGGCCGCCCAGGCTGTGCGCCCGAAGCTCGAACGAGCCGCGGCAGCTACGAAACCGCAGCTCGCACGGGTACGGCCCACCCGCATCAGTTGGCCGAAGACCGTCAGGACCTGGCAGTACACCGCGGGCGCCGCCACCGCCGGTGTGGCGCTGGCCGTCGCCGTGGCGACCGCCGCCGGCCCCTGGGACTCCAACGGTCAGCGTACGGCCGAGGCGGACCGTGCAGCCGCTCTGGACCGTACGGGTGGCGCAGATCACGGACGTAATACCGATACGTCCGTTTCGGGGGCCGGGGGCCCGCGACCCGCCCCCAGCGCCGCATCCGTCCTGACCGGCCTGGGCCGCGCCACGAGCGCCGTGAAGTCCGTCCCGACCGGTGCGGCCCTCTCCGGCGTCCTGGGGCCTCTGCTGGCGGACGCGGCGCTCGGCACCCGGCACACCGCCGCGGTCGTCGACGTCACCACCGGCAGGCGCCTCTACGGCACCGGCGCCGACACCGCGCTGACCCCCGCCTCCGTGACGAAGATCGCCACGGCGGTCGCCGCGCTGTCCACGCTGGGCGCCGACCACCGCCTGACCACCCGCGCGGCCCTGGAACCCGACACCAAGGAACTCGTCCTGGTCGGCGGCGGCGACCCGACCCTGACGGCGCACAAGGACGCCGAGGGCTGGGCGAGCCTGCGGGAACTGGCCGACCGGACGGCGGCGGCACTCGCGAAGCGCGGCATCAAGGAGGTCACGCTCTCGTACGACACCACGCTGTACACCGGCCCCGAACTCCACCCCATCGGTGTCAACGTCAACCTTGCCCCCGTGAGCGCCCTGATGGCCGACGAGGGCCGCACGGACGACTCGACCAGCGGCCCCGTCGAACGCGTGACGGACCCGGCGGCGGACGCGGCCCGCACGTTCGGCTCGTTCCTCGCCGGCCACGGCATCAGGACCACCTCGCCCGGCCCGTCCAAGGCGACGACCCGCGCCGAGAACCTCGCCGCCGTCTCCTCGCCCCCGCTCTCGTCCCTGGTCGAGCGCATGCTGACCAACAGCGACAACGACATCGCGGAGGCCCTGGCCCGCCAGACCGCCGCCGCCTCGGGGCAGCCCGCGAGCTTCGACGGCGGCGCGACCGCGATCGCAGGCGCCCTGCAGAAGCTCCAACTGCCCCTCAACGGCGCCGAGTTCCATGACGGCAGCGGCCTCGACCGGGACGACAGACTCACCGCCGACCTGCTCACCGCCCTGCTGGTGAAGGCCGGCGACCCCGCACACCCCGAACTCCGCCCGGTCCTGACGGGCCTTCCGGTGGCCGGCTTCACGGGCACCCTGACCAACCGCTACACGGGCGGCGCGGCAGGAGTCGTACGAGCGAAGACAGGAACCCTGACGGGCGTGAACACCCTGGCCGGCACGGTCGTGGACCAGGACGGTCGGCTGCTGGCGTTCGCCTTCATGGCGTCGAACACGACGAACCCCCTGGAGGCCCAGGCCGCCCTGGACAGGACAGCCACGGCCCTGGCGGCCTGCGGCTGCAGCTGACGCAAGCTGCAGCCGACCTCCGCGGCCTGCCCCAAGTGGGAACGCTCACGTACCGTTGACGCATGACGAGCATCGGTGGTGCTGCTTCTTCTCAGATGGTCGACTGGAATCTCGCGGTGGCGACCGCGACCCGGCTCATGCGGCCGGGCCCCGACGTGAGCCGCGACGAGGCCCGGGCCGTCGTCGCGGAACTGCGCCGGCATGCCAAGGCCTCGGAGGAACACGTCCGGGGCTTCACTCGTATGGGCACGGAGGAGACCCACGACACCCCGATCCTGGTCGTCGACCGCCCCGGCTGGGTCCGGGCGAACGTCGCAGGCTTCCGGGAGATCCTCAAGCCGCTGCTGGAGAAGATGCAGGAGCGGCGCGGCAACACCCCCGGCGGCGCGGTCCTCGGCGCGGTCGGCGGCAAGGTCACCGGCGTCGAGCTGGGCATGCTGCTGTCGTTCCTGGCCTCCCGTGTTCTGGGCCAGTACGAGACCTTCGCCCCGGCCACCCGCGAACTTCCCGCCGGGGAGAACGGCGGCGGCCGGCTTCTGCTCGTCGCCCCGAACATCGTGCACGTGGAACGCGAACTCGACGTACAGCCCCACGACTTCCGCCTCTGGGTCTGTCTGCACGAGGAGACGCACCGCACCCAGTTCAGCGCGGTGCCCTGGCTGCGCGACCACCTCGAGGGTGAAATCCAGTCTTTCTTGGGGGAAACCGACGTCGACCCCATGACCGTGCTGGAACGCATCCGCGAGGCCGCCCAGTCGCTCGCCGGCGGGCGCCCCGAGGGCGAGGAGGACGACGGTGGGCGGTCCTTCGTCGAGATCGTGCAGACCCCGGCGCAGCGGGAGATCCTCGGCCGCCTCACCGCCGTGATGTCGCTCCTGGAGGGCCACGCCGACTTCGTGATGGACGGGGTGGGCCCGGACGTCGTGCCGTCCGTCTCCGAGATCCGCGAGAAGTTCCAGCAGCGCCGTGCGAAGGGCGCCTCCCGACTGGACATGGCCCTGCGCAAGCTGCTGGGTCTGGATGCCAAACTCAGGCAGTACCGTGACGGCGAACGCTTCGTGCGGGCCGTCGTGGACCAGGTCGGCATGGACGGCTTCAACCGAGTGTGGACGTCCCCCAACACCCTGCCCACCAAGGCGGAGATCGCCAAACCGGCGGACTGGGTCGCGCGGGTGCACCGCAAGAGTGAGTCGTGAACCCCGTGGGAAGGTCGTGAAGCGAATCCGGCCGACGGCAGGCGAACTCCGCTCCAATCACCCGTCCGAGGGACCGTGAGCCATGGGTAGGCGTGCGATGCTCGGGGAACGGCCCGGTTCTGTCACCATCTACACACTCTGAGTGACCGACCCCGGGCTCACCCCCCGAAAACTTCATGAAGGGAACCGGACATGGGTCCCCATCCTGCGGTCGCGGCGATACGCCTGGCGGTCCGCCACGTCCTCCACGACATCCTCAACGGCCATCGAGCCACCTCCGAGGCCCCCGGGCGCTCGGCGCAGGCCCCGCACGAGCGCCCCTCCTCGCCGCTCGTGCTCGTGGCGTGCTCCGGCGGCGCCGACTCCATGGCCCTCGCCTCCGCCCTCGCCTTCGAGGCCCCCAAACTCGGCATCCGGGCCGGCGGCGTCACCGTCGACCACGGGCTGCAGCCCGGCTCCGATCTGCGCGCCGACGAAGTCGTCCTGCGGCTGCGCGAACTGGGCCTCGATCCGGTGGATTCCGTCGCCGTGACCGTGGGCCGCGAAGGCGGCCCCGAAGCCGCCGCCCGCGACGCCAGGTACACCGCACTCGATGCCGCAGCCGTCCGCCACGGCGCCACCGCGATCCTGCTCGGCCACACCCGCGACGACCAGGCCGAAACCGTACTGCTCGGCCTCGCCCGCGGCTCGGGCATCCGCTCCCTGTCCGGAATGGCCGCGGTCTCGGGGGCCGACGGCCGTTACCGCCGCCCCTTCCTCCAGCTCGACCGGCAGACCGCCCGCAAGGCCTGCATGGTCCAGTCGCTCCCCGTCTGGGACGACCCCCACAACGCGGATCCCGCGTACACCCGCTCCCGGCTGCGCCACGAAGGCCTGCCCGCCCTCGAGAAGGCGCTCGGCAAAGGCGTCGTCGAGGCCCTCGCCCGCACCGCCCAGCTCTCCCGCGACGACGCCGACGCCCTCGACGCCTGGGCCGGCCAGGCCGAGGCCTCCGTACGCGACGCAGCGGGCCTCCTGGAGTGCGCCAAGCTCTACGCCCTGCCGCCCGCCGTGCGCCGTCGCGTCCTGCGCCGCGCGGCCATCGAGGCCGGGGCTCCCGCCGGTTCGCTGTTCGCCCGCCACATCGAGGAAGTCGACCGGCTGATCACCGGCTGGCGAGGCCAGGGGGCCATCAATCTCCCGGGCAAAGTCGTCGCTCAGCGCCAGGGTGGCAGACTGGTGATTCGGCAAGGCTGAAACCTTGCCCCCCTCAGGGGGGTGATGGGCGGCCGGTGGGACGACCGAAAGTGATGCGGGTGGACGCGAAAGACATGGGCACCGACCTCAAGCAGGTGCTCATCACCAAGGAAGAGATCGACGCGAAGCTGGTGGAGCTGGCCGCGAAGATCGACGCGGAGTACGCGGGCAAGGACCTGCTCATCGTCGGCGTCCTCAAGGGCGCGGTGATGGTCATGGCCGACCTCGCACGGGCACTGTCCACCCCCGTCACCATGGACTGGATGGCCGTGTCGTCGTACGGCGCGGGCACCCAGTCCTCCGGTGTGGTGCGGATCCTCAAGGACCTCGACACCGACATCAAGGGCAAGCACGTCCTCATCGTCGAGGACATCATCGACTCCGGCCTGACCCTGTCCTGGCTGCTGTCCAACCTCGGCTCCCGCGAGCCCGAGTCGCTCAAGGTGTGCACACTGCTGCGCAAGCCGGACGCCGCCAAGGTCGCCATCGACGTCGAATGGGTCGGCTTCGACATCCCGAACGAGTTCGTCGTGGGCTACGGCCTCGACTACGCCGAGAAGTACCGCAACCTCCCGTTCGTCGGGACGCTCGCGCCCCACGTCTACGGCGGTTGAGCCAGCAGGGCCGTCTTTGTAGGACGATCGGGAACCCCAGCGGGTTTCGCGCCGTTGGAGCATGCAGACGGGTTTGCCAGCCGTCCCGTGCGGCTTCGCGCGACAATGCTGGGGTACCGTCAGAAGAACTGTCTTATCAAACTCACTATGGCAGGAGGGACGGGGCGACACCGCTCCGTATGGATGGACGTGAAGCGATACTTCCGTGGGCCGGTCATGTGGATCGTGCTGGCCGTCCTTGCCGTGGTCGTGTTGATGCAGGTCGTCGGCTCGTCCGGCGGCTACAAGACGGTGGACACCGGCCAGGTCGTGGCAGCGATCAACAACAACAAGGTGGAGTCGGCCAAGCTCACCACCGGTGACGAGCAGACCATCAAGGTCCAGCTCAAGAACGGCGAAAAGGTCGAGGGCAGCTCGAAGATCCAGGCGAGCTACATCGGCGACCAGGGCGTGAACCTCGCCAACACGCTGCAGACCAAGTACCAGGACAAGCAGATCCCGGACGGCTACACGGTTTCGCCGTCCAAGCAGAACCCCTTCCTGGGCATCCTGCTCTCCCTGCTCCCCTTCGTCCTGATCGTGGTCGTCTTCCTGTTCCTGATGAATCAGATGCAGGGCGGCGGCTCCCGGGTCATGAACTTCGGCAAGTCCAAGGCCAAGCTCATCACCAAGGACACCCCCAAGACGACGTTCTCGGACGTCGCGGGCTGTGACGAGGCCGTCGAGGAGCTCCACGAGATCAAGGAGTTCCTGCAGGAGCCGGCGAAGTTCCAGGCCGTCGGCGCCAAGATCCCCAAGGGCGTGCTGCTCTACGGCCGTCCCGGTACCGGCAAGACGCTGCTCGCGCGTGCCGTCGCCGGCGAGGCGGGGGTCCCCTTCTACTCGATCTCCGGTTCCGACTTCGTCGAGATGTTCGTCGGTGTCGGTGCCTCCCGGGTCCGTGACCTGTTCGAACAGGCCAAGGCGAACGCCCCGGCGATCGTCTTCGTCGACGAGATCGACGCGGTCGGCCGCCACCGCGGCGCCGGCCTCGGCGGCGGTCACGACGAGCGCGAGCAGACGCTGAACCAGCTGCTCGTCGAGATGGACGGGTTTGACGTCAAGGGCGGTGTGATTCTCATCGCTGCGACGAACCGTCCGGACATCCTCGACCCTGCGCTGCTGCGTCCCGGCCGCTTCGACCGCCAGATCGCGGTCGACCCGCCGGACCTGCAGGGCCGTCTGGAGATCCTCAAGGTTCACCAGAAGGGCAAGCCGGTCGCTCCGGACGTCGACCTCGCGGCCGTCGCCCGCCGTACGCCGGGCTTCACCGGCGCGGACCTGAGCAACGTCCTCAACGAGGCCGCGCTGCTCACCGCCCGCAGCGACAAGAAGCTGATCGACAACTCCATGCTGGACGAGGCGATCGACCGCGTGGTGGCAGGCCCGCAGAAGCGGACCCGGATCATGTCGGACAAGGAGAAGAAGATCACCGCGTACCACGAGGGCGGTCACGCCCTGGTCGCGGCGGCTTCCCCGAACTCCGACCCGGTCCACAAGATCACGATCCTGTCGAGAGGCCGGGCCCTCGGCTACACGATGGTCCTGCCGGACGAGGACAAGTACTCAACGACCCGCAACGAGATGCTGGACCAGCTGGCCTACATGCTGGGCGGCCGCGCGGCCGAGGAGCTCGTCTTCCACGACCCGACCACGGGCGCCGCGAACGACATCGAGAAGGCCACCGCCACGGCCCGCGCGATGGTCACGCAGTACGGCATGACCGAGCGGCTCGGCGCCATCAAGTTCGGCGGCGACAACACGGAGCCGTTCCTCGGACGTGAGATGGCTCACCAGCGCGACTACTCGGAAGAGGTCGCCGCGCTGGTGGACGAGGAAGTCAAGAAGCTCATCGAGAACGCGCACAACGAGGCCTGGGAGATCCTGGTCGAGAACCGCGACGTCCTCGACAACCTCGTCCTGCAGCTGCTGGAGAAGGAGACGCTGGGCAAGGAGGAGATCGCCGAGATCTTCTCCGCCATCGTCAAGCGCCCGGCCAGGCCCGCCTGGACCGGCTCCTCCCGCCGCACGCCGTCCACCCGCCCGCCGGTGCTCTCCCCGAAGGAGCTCGCACTGACGAACGGCGCCAACGGCGCGACCCCGGCGATCAGCACCGCCAAGTCGACGTCGACGGAGTCCGCCCCGCCGATCGAGACAGCCCCGGAGGACCGCCCGGAGAGCTGAGCACGGCTCTCCCGGCGCCCACGTCGGCCCGGAATGAATGCCGCGCCCCTCAGGTTCTAGCCTGGGGGGCGCGGCATTTCAGCCATGTCGCAGATGAGGCGCGTGGCCCACACGCGTGACCCGCACAGGAACGAGGCACCAGATGACCGACCCCGTGACGCTGGACGGCGAGGGCTCGATCGGCGAGTTCGACGAGAAGCGCGCTGAGAACGCCGTACGCGAACTGCTGATCGCGGTCGGCGAGGACCCTGACCGGGAGGGGCTGCGGGAGACGCCGGCGCGGGTGGCGCGGGCGTATCGGGAGCTCTTGGCGGGGCAAAGGCAGGAACCCGAGGATGTCCTGACCACCACGTTCGATATCGGGCATGACGAGATGGTCTTGGTCAAGGACATCGAGATCGTCAGCCTCTGTGAACATCATATGTTGCCATTTCATGGCGTAGCTCATGTTGGGTACATTCCGGCAGAAAGCGGCAAGATCACGGGCCTGTCGAAACTTGCACGGCTGGTTGAGGTATTTGCCCGCCGCCTGCAGGTGCAGGAACGACTCACCACACAGATCGCCGACTCCCTCATGAGGATCCTCGAGGCTCGGGGCGTGATCGTCGTCGTCGAGGCCGAGCACATGTGCATGTCGGTGCGCGGTATCCGCAAGCCCGGTGCCAAGACCACGACGTCGGCGGTGCGAGGCCAGCTTCGGGATGCTACGACCCGTGCCGAGGCAATGAGCCTGATACTCGCACGCTGACCTGATTGTCAGTGGTGTCCTATACCGTCCTTGATCAGTGGAGCTGATCGCTGGGGATCGCAGCGTCCAGACCACGGTCGTGGAGGTGGTGACCGTCAAAGTTCGAGAGGTCCTGGACATCGTGACCGATCACGTGACGTTCACCGCGGCTCCGGATCAGATGCTGGGCACGCCCGACGGATGGGTTCATGCGCGGACGGAGCGGTCGGCAAGAACTACGCGTCGCTCGTGGTCAACGACGAGGGATTCGCCTCGCGGTTACGCGGCGTGTCCAACAGCAGCAACCGGGTTACCCGCTCGCCCTGGCCCGCGCGCTTGTTGGTCAGCGCCAATGTGCCGTTTCTTTCAGAACTGGCGCAGGTGGTCGGCGCGAGATTTACCCCGCGTACCAACCGGCCTGGCCTCGCGCCTGGCCGTAGCTGACAGCTGGCCTTCGCGAGGCACTTTCCAGCCAGAGGAACACCCGCTGCAGCTCAGGGAGTCCACGTGGGCCCAGGTCCACGAGGTACGGCAGCGTACCGCTAAGGACACGCCCTTCACCCTCTACAGCTACTGCCTTGACCCCTACCCCGGCCTCCTGGTCAACGGACATCTCACCCGTCAGCCCTGCAAACGCCGTCCACGGCACGGTCAGGCCGCCGACGCCGCCCCGTCGTTGTGCTCGTCGTCCTCCGGGAGTCTGCACACGCGCTCCAGGAAGATGGCCGCCACTATCACCGCGATGCCCGCCACGACCGAGAAGCCTGCGTAGATGGCCTGGTCGCGGCGGGCCGGGATGTCGAGGAGCTCCAGGAGGAAGACGCCCGTGCCGCCGTACATGCCGGCGACCAGTGCGGCGACCAGGGCGCTGGCCTGACCGAAGACGACCGCGCGGGCCGCCATCAGCGGGTCGACGCCCTTGGCCTCGGGGAGGCGCTCGCGCTGGGCCTTGAAGCGGCCGCGCAGGGAGAGCGCCGTGGCCGTCAGGACCACCGCGATCAGGGCGAGGACGATGGGGGCGGCGAGGGGGACGCTGGGGAGGGTCCCGATCGAGTTCCAGAGGCGGGCGCCCGCCCAGGACAGGATTCCGGCCACGACGAAAACGCCGGCCAGCACCCTGATGCGCAGCTCTCTCACGGTGTCCCTTCAGCTCCCCCGGGTCCTGCGGACCGTCCCGCGGACAGTGGTCGTCCTGACCTTAACGACTACTCGGGCAGGTGGAGTTCCAGGTCCTTGCGTGGTGTCACGCCCTCGCGGGTGACGGCGTCCAGGAGAGCGGCGACCGCGCCGCGGCCGGGCAGCTGCGCCTCCGGCTCCATGTCGTGCCAGGGGGCGAGGACGAAGGCACGCTCGTGGGCACGCGGGTGGGGCAGCGTGAGCTGCGGGTCGTCGTCGATGACGTCGGAGTACGCGACGATGTCGACGTCGAGGGTGCGCGCGCCCCAGCGCTCGTCCCGTACCCGGTGGAAGGCCTCCTCGACCGCGTGCGCCCGCTCAAGCAGCGAGGACGGCGGCAGGGTGGTCTTCAGGACGACGACCGCGTTGAAGTACGAGGGCTGGCTGCCGGGCTCGACGCCCCACGGCTCCGTCTCGTACACGGGAGAGACGGCCTTGATGCGGACGCCCGGGGTGTCCTCCAGGGCGTCGATGGCGCCCTGGAGGGTCTCCAGGCGGTTGCCCAGGTTCGCGCCGAGGGAGATCACCGCCCGTTTCGGGTTGTGGAGCGTCGTGTCGGCGGCGTCCACCTGCGCCACGACGGAGGCGGGTACCGGCTGTACGGTCGGGTCGCTCGAACCCGTGGCGAAGGACGCAGTCATACTCGGCTCCGGGTGATGGTGACGGTCACGTCGTCGAAGGGGACCGTGATCGGGGCGTCGGGTTTGTGGACGCAGACCTCGACCTCCTGGACTCCGTCGTGCTTCAGACAGGTCTGGGCGATGCGCTCGGCGAGCGTCTCGATGAGGTTGACGGGCTCGCCCTCGACGACGGCCACGACCTCCTCCGCCACGATGCCGTAGTGCACTGTCTTCGCCAGGTCGTCGTCGGCGGCGGCCGGGCGGGTGTCCAGGCCGAGCACGAGGTCCACGATGAAGGTCTGGCCCTCCTCGCGCTCCTTGGGGAACACCCCGTGGTGCCCGCGGGCCTTGAGGCCGCGCAGCGCGACACGATCCACGCGAATCACTCCTGCAATCGTCGGTGACGGCCGGTCGATGCCGTGTGCGGGCGGCACACCGGCCTCGAACGAATCTACCTGCGGGCACTGACAGGACCGGGCCACTGGGGCGTGGCCCGTGCCGGGACCAGGAGGGTTCATCGCGTGTTTCCCCTGGGGAACCCGGCGGCTCATGGGCTGGTAGCCGTCCCTACCCAGGGTCCGTGATTCCAACCACTTCTTGGTCCTCAAGGGGGCGCCTACCCACTCAGGAGGGTGTGTCCCCGTCCTCGTCCTCGTCGTTTTCGGTCATCACGGGGGAGGCGTGGTGGGACCAGAGTTTCCAGCCTGCCGGGGTGCGGCGGAACACATTCGTGGCGACCACCAGCTGCCCTACGAGCGGGCCGAGTTCCTCGCTGCCCTTGGGGGAGGGGCCGCCGCTGAGGATGTTCTCGCTGCAGGTCACCAGGGCGGTGTCGCCGGTCACGGAGACATGCACGTCGGTGAGGAAGAACTGGATGTAGTCGGTGTTCGCCATGATCAGCGCATACGACCTCAGGACCTCGCCACGGCCGGTGAGCGCGGGCCAGCCGGGGTGCACGCACGAGATCACACCGGTGTCGGCCGGGTCGTGGTACTCCTCGTCGACCCCCAGGTCGGACGGGGCGAGCCAGAGCGCGGACAGGTCCTCGAAGTCGCCGCGCTCCATGGCCTCGTAGAAGGCGGTGTTGGCGGCTTCCACCTCCTCGACGTCGGTGTGGGGGGCGCTCACCGGGCTCCTTCGGCAACGCGCGCGCCCTCCACGGCGCGCGCGACCCGTACGGCGTCCGCCGTCGCGCGTACCTCGTGCACGCGCACCGCCCATGCGCCGGCGTGCGCGGCGAGTGCGGAGACGGCGGCCGTGGCGGCGTCGCGCTCGCGCGCGGGCGGGGGCGCGCCCTCCGGTCCGGCGAGGACCCGGCCGAGGAACCGCTTGCGGGAGGCGGCGACGAGCAGGGGATGGCCGAGGCCGAGAAGTCGGTCCAGGTGGGCGAGCAGGACCAGGTCGTGCTCGGCGTCCTTGGAGAAGCCGAGACCGGGATCGACGACGATGCGGTCGGGGGCGACGCCGCCGGCCAGGACGGCCTCCACGCGTGCGTGCAGTTCGCCGGCGACTTCGGTGACGACGTCGCCGTACACACCCTTGACGTTGCCGCCCTCCAGGAAGCCGCGCCAGTGCATGACGACGAAGGGGGCGCCGGCCGCTGCCACCGCCGGGATCATCGCGGGGTCGGCGAGGCCGCCGCTGACGTCGTTGACGAGGGCGGCGCCGGCGGCGAGGGCCCGTTCGGCGACGGAGGCGCGCATGGTGTCGACGGAGACGCTGACGCCCTCCGAGGCGAGACCGCGGACGACGGGGATGACCCGCTTGAGCTCCTCGGCCTCGTCGACGCGGGTGGCGCCCGGCCGGGTGGACTCGCCGCCGACGTCGACCAGGTCCGCGCCCTCGGCGACCAGGTCGAGGCCGTGTTTGACGGCGTTCGTCGTGTCGAAGAAGCGGCCGCCGTCGGAGAAGGAATCGGGCGTGACGTTCACCACCCCCATGACCGCGCAGCGGTCCCACTCCGGAAGGCCCGCGACGCGCCCGCGTCCGCTCTGCTTGCTCATACGTTCAGCGTAGGCCCCGGTCGTGGCCGGGAGACGCCACGGCCCGGACGGAAGCCCCCCGGTTGAAGGGGAGTTTCCGTCCGGGCCCGTTCTGCACAGTGTCCGGCGTCCGGTGTCTCGGTCAGGCGGTCATGCCGCGCGTACGTCGTGCTCCGCGACGGTGTGCGTGCACACGGGCGGGGCGGTCCTGCGGCGGCGCAGGAAGCGCGGCAGCGGCAGGGCCAAGTTGACGAAGCCCTCCGCCTGCATGGCGGCGAAGCCGATGCGCGGCAGGTCGGCCGATGCGCGGTAGACGACGAAGCGGGGCTCCCAGCGCGGCTGGAACTTCGCGTTGAACTTGTACAGGGACTCGATCTGGAACCAGCGGGAGAGGAAGACCAGCAGGCCGCGCCAGGCGCGCAGCACCGGGCCCGCGCCGATCTTCTCGCCACGCGCGAGTGCCGAGCGGAACATCGCGAAGTTCAGCGACACGCGGGTGATGCCGAACTTCGGTGCCGCCTGGAGGGCCGCGACGATGAGCAGTTCGTTCATGCCGGGGTCGGCCGAACGGTCGCGGCGCATCAGGTCCAGGGAGACGCCGTCGGTGCCCCACGGGACGAAGTGCAGGATCGCCTTCAGGTCGCCGTACTCACCGGGCTGGTCGTCCGCCTTGTGGGCGGTGGCGATCAGGCAGTCGCCGTCGGCGGCGTCGCCGACACGGCCCAGCGCCATGGAGAACCCGCGCTCGGTGTCGGTGCCGCGCCAGTCCTCGGCGGCGTTGCGGATCCGCTCCAGCTCGGCGTCTCCGAGGTCACGTACACGTCGTACCCGGGTTTCGTAACCGGCGCGCTCGATGCGCTTGACCATCTGACGCACGTTGCGCATCGCGCGGCCGGCGAGGGAGAAATCCGCTACGTCCACCACCGCCTCGTCGCCCAGTTCCAGGGCGTCGAGGCCGGTCTCGCGGGTCCATACCTCGCCGCCCGTCTCCGAGCAGCCCATGACGGCAGGCGTCCATGAGTGGGCCCTGGCCTCGTCCATGAACCGCTCGATGGCGCCCGGCCAGGCCTCGACGTCGCCGATGGGGTCACCGCTGGCGAGCATCACGCCGGAGACGACCCGGTACGTGACCGCCGCCTTGCCGCTCGGCGAGAAGACGACCGCCTTGTCGCGGCGCAGCGCGAAGTGGCCGAGGGAGTCGCGGCGGCCGTGCTTCTCCAGCAGGGCGCGCAGGCGTGCCTCGTCCTCCTCCGTCAGCCGGGCCGCGGGGTGTTCGGGCCGGAAGGCGAGGTAGATCGTCGTGACCGCCGTCAGCAGACCGAGGGCGCCCAGTGAGAAGCCGACGGTCCAGGAGGTGTCGCCCTGGTAGTCGACCGGGCCCTCGAAGCCGAACAGGCCGTACAGGACGTGCGTGATGCGGTCGGCCAGGCTCGGGTCGCCGACCATGCGGTTCGTGTGGGCGCTGACGATGACCAGCCCGAGGGCGAGGGATCCTGCCCCCATGAGGACGAAGTTCGCCAGCGCACGCCACCTGCTGCGCGGGTCGGGCAGCGCCGCGAACTGGTCGCGGTGGCGCAGCAGCGGTGCGAGCAGCGCCAGCGAGATGATCACTCCGAGGAGGGAGTGGCGGTATGTGAACTGCGCCACAGCGCCTGCCGGCAACAGCGCCACCGCGGCGCGCCACGCCCGGCGTTTGCCGCGCCTCAGACCGTGTGCGAGCAGCAGCAGCAGGATGCCGGCGCTGAGTGAGAGCGCGGCCGCGAACGGGCCGAAGGACCCGGGCAGCACCTCGGCGATCGTGTGCATACGGCTGTGCCTGAAGCGCGGGAAGACGCCCGCGGCGATGTCCAGAACGCCCACGAGTGCACAGGCTCTGGCGACGAGGACGGGGACGGCCTCGGGGCGCGGACCACGGAATACGCGCCGCGCGCTGCGTGATCGGGAGGGAACCCCACCCGACAATTCCTCATCTGTCCTGACAGACATCGCATCCCGTAGTTCTGCGAGAGACCTTGGATCCGGACCCGATTCGGGCATCCGGCGACATTGCGCCCTCTAGGACGGTGTCTCGGGGAGCGAGGTTCCAATCTCTCCTCAAAGCCGGTCCAAAGGCCGAGGAAAGTTCCGGACAAGCTCTCGCGAAGGTGCGCGGGGTCCGGGTGGAAACCGCAGGCAGGAAGCAGGTCATGGGTCTTACGAGCAAGAAAGTGCTGCTGCTGGCAGTGATGTTCGCCGTACTGCTGTTCGTGGGCACGGTGTGGGTGTGGCCGCGCCTGTCACGGCGCAACTGGCGCGCCGTGAGTGGACGCGTCGGGCTGCTGTTCGGCACCCAGCTGGCCCTCTTCCTGTCGGTCGGCCTCGCCGCAAACCAGTCTTTCGGGTTCTACGCCAGCTGGGCGGACCTCTTCGGCCAGGAGAAGGCCCAGGGGGTGGTCGTGAACCACACGGCGTCCGGCGCCTCCGGGGGCCCGCTGCAGGTGATCGACACGGCACACGTGGTGGGGGCCGGCGGTCCCAAGCCGCAGGCCGGCGGTCAGATCCAGAAGGTCGACATCGTCGGCCGCACGACGAACATCGCCACACCCGCGTATGTGTATCTTCCGCCGGAGTACTTCCAGCCGCAGTACCGCACGCGTACGTTCCCCGCGGCGGTCGTCCTCACCGGATATCCGGGCACCGCCCAGGCGCTCGTGGACAAGCTGCACTATCCGAGTACGGCACAGGGTCTCGCGAAGAGCGGCCGTATGCAGCCGATGATCCTGGTGATGCTGCGGCCGACGGTGGCGCCGCCGAGGGACACGGAATGCGTGGACATCCCGGGTGGCCCGAAGACGGAGACGTTCTTCGCCAAGGACCTGCCCGATGCCGTACTCGCGCACTACAGGGTGGGCAAAAAGCCGGGCAGCTGGGGCATCATCGGCGATTCCACGGGTGGCTACTGTGCGTTGAAGCTCGCCATGCACCACCCCGGTGTGTATGCCGCGGCAGCGGGTCTGTCGCCGTACTACAAGGCGCCGACCGACCCCACCACGGGCGATCTCTTCCACGGCGACAAGGGGCTGCGCAACCGCGCCAGCCTGTGGTGGTGCCTCAAGCACCTGCCCGGTCCGGACACTTCGCTGCTCGTCACCAGCAGCAAGATCGGGGAATCCAACTACAAGTCGACGCTGAAGTTCATAGAGGGTGTGCAGGCCACGAACCGGACACGGATCTCGTCGATCATCCTTGACAGCGGCGGCCACAACTTCAACACCTGGCGGCGGGAGATTCCCGCGACTCTGCAGTGGATCAGCGGACGGCTGAGCGAGGGGTGACCAGGGTTCCCACAGGTGATGATCTTGCTGAATTCGGCAAAGGCCTATTCCTGATGCCCTGTAAACGTTTCGGTATGGCTGTGTTTTTGCGGGGCGGGGCACCAACGCTCCCCTACTCGCGGTAAGTTTCTGGCCATGCCACGTGGACGTCACCGCCATTCCCCGCCCTTGCACAGACTGCTGCCACCGTCGGCGATCGCAGTTGTCTCTTTCGTCTGCGCCTTCGGTCCGTGGGTGTTCTCACAACAGGCCGTGCTCCGTGTCATAGCCGCGGGCGCCGCGGCGACGGCGGTCGTCGGTGCGGCCGTCATGCGCCGTTGGGACACCCAGGCCGGCAAGCAGGTCGCCGACCTCACGCGCGCGCGTGCGAGCGACGAGTGGCGGCACGAGGAGCGGGTCGCCGAACTGGAGACCGACCTCGAGGAGTCCCGCGAGCTGCGCGCCAAGCTGGAGCAGCGGCTGCGGGCCAAGCGCGCCGAACTGGCGGGACTGCGCAACGAACACGCGGCGCTGCTGCGCCGGTACGCCACCGCCGAGACCGAGCGTGCGAGCGCCCTGGAGGGCCGCCGTCTGCTCGAGATAGAGACCGGGGCCCCGGCTCGCGCGCTGCCGCCCGTGCCGGTGGCCGACACGGTGACTGCGAAGACGGAGCCCGTGGCGAAGGAGACCGAGGCTGTGGCTGCCTCGGCGGACGTCTCCGAGGGCGTTGCCGACGAACCGGCGGCGCCGGCGATCTTCTCGCCGGAGGGTTCCAAGCTGTTCTTGCGGGCGAAGGCGGCGCTGAAGAAGTTCGACGAGGACGGTGACGGTTCTCCCAAGGACGACGACGGCGGCGCGGCGGACTCCCAGGACGCCGCGAACGCCGAGGCCGAGGACGGCACCGACCCCGAGGACGACGATTCCCCGAAGGGCGGCGGCTCTCCCAAGGGCGACGAGCCTTCGAAGGACGTCTCCCGCAAGGGCGAGCCGGTGACGGTGAAGGCCGGTTCGGACTCCGCGGCAGCTCAGGCGGCCGCCACCGAGGCCGTCGCCGCCGGGCCCGCCGGCACCGTGACCGAGGCCGCCGCCGGTGAGGCCGAGGCCGCGGCCCAGGAGGATGAGTCGCAGGGGCAGCCCCAGGCGGTCGACGGGCACGAGCGCGCGGCCGCCACCACTCCGACCAGGCATGTCCCGACGGCCCAACCCGTGCAGCAGCCCGCCGGTCACTTCGTCGCACCGACCGCGGTGGCGGTCGTACCGGCCGCCCCGGTGCGGCGTCCGGCGGTCGAGGGCGGTTTCGACTTCTTCGGTACGAAGAGCGAGGGGGCGCGGGACGCCCTGGAGGCCGTGCAGAACGAGGACCTCGCCGATGTCGTCGGCCAGGAGGCGCTCGCCGTGCACAAGGCCGAGGCCGAGGCGGAGTTCAAGCCGGCCGACAAGGAGGCCCCCGCCGTCGGCCAGGTCATCGACCTGACGGCTCACGACGAGACGGAGCAGATCGACGTGCAGGGGCTGCGGAGCGCGGTTTCCTGAGACCTTCGGTCCCCTGACGGCCCCGGGCGGTTCCTGACGGCCCGGGGCTCTCGCTTGCCCGGGATCCTCGCTTCCCGGGCTTCTGGATTCCCGGCTACGAGTTCGCGGCGCCGCCGGGTCATCGCCCTACGGCGTCATCCACCGGTCCGGCAGTGCGTCCCGTCGCCCCGTCCGTGACCGCTCGGCCTGTCCTCGCAGCAGCTCCGCCGCCTCCTGGGCGTCCCTCAGCCGGGCCGTCACGGTCTTGTCGGCTCCCGTGTCCACATGCACGTCGGCGAGCCGCCACAGCCGCTTCCAGGGCCCCTGGACCAGCCGCACGCTCTGCACCTTCGCATGCGGCACGAGTGCCAGGTTCCGGCGCAGCAGGCCGTGCCGGGCGGCGAACACCGTGTCGGTGACGGCTATGTGTTGGCCTCGCCACCACACCGGCTGACACCAACTGGCCCGCCGAGGCGGCCGTGACAGCGCCTCGGCCGACGGCACGGTCACCCCGGGCAGCACGCGCGCGACGACCGACTCGGCGACCGCCCGCGGAGCGACCGGCACCAGCACGGAATTGGACGAACCGGCCACGTCCAGCTCCACCCGCACCCAGCCGAGCCGCCGCCACAGCAGCGGCTCCACGATCCGCACGGTCTGCACCCGGCCGGGCGGCACCGTCTCGTGCGTACGGTCGAGGAGTCCGTGGTCGATGCGCAGCCCGTCCGGTGACTCGCCCACCGTCCAGTCGTACTCGCCGACGAACCGCCCCGCGCTGCTCGCGCCCGCCGCGCCCAGCAGCGGCAGGCTGGTGGCGAGGACCGTCCACACGCTGTGGGTGGCCAGCCAGAGCACCGGCGGGACGACGAGCGCGGCTGCCAGGGAGCACCAGGTGGCGCCCGTCAGCAGGACGGAGATCGCGAGATCGCGCGGCGGCGTGCGCAACAGCTCGCGCGCGGGCGCCTCGCCGACTTCGTGCGCCGTCTCGGGCGCGAAACCCGCGGCGCGTGCGAGCAGTTCCGCGCGCAGAGCACGCGCCTCGCGCTCCCCCAGAAAGGAGAGCTCGTCCTTCTTGTCGGTCCCGACGACGTCGAGTTTGAGCTTGGCGACGCCCACCACGCGCGCGAGGAGCGGCTGGCTGACGTCGACGGCCTGGATGCGTTCCAGCCGGATGTGCGCGGTGCGCCGGAACAGCAGACCCGTCCGTATCCGCAGCTCGGTCTCGGTCACCGCGAAGTGCGTGAACCACCAGGTCAGGAAGCCGTAGAGGGAGGCGGCCGGGACTAGGACCGCGAGTGCTATCAGGAGGGTCGTGGTCGTCAGCCGGGTCAGCTGCTGCTGCGCCTGGTCGGGATCGTGCACGGCCCATCCGATGACCACGGCCACCGGTGCCCAGGCCCGCCTGAAGGGCGTCACGGGGTGCAGCCGCCGCTCGGTGACGGGTTCCTTCACGGCTACGGCGTCCTCGACGCCCGGCGCGGTCACAGACCCGCCGATCGGGCCTCGCCGAGCTCGGTGAGCCGGTCGCGCAGCCGCTCCGCCTCGGCCGGGTCCAGGCCCGGGATGGTCGCGTCGGTCGCCGCGGCCGCCGTGTGCAGCTGCACACTGGCCAGCCCGAAATGCCGCTCGACGGGTCCCGAGGTCACCTCGACCAGCTGCATCCGCCCGTACGGCACAACGGTCTCCTCGCGCCACAGCACGCCCCGGCTGATCAGCAGGTCGTCGGCCCGCTCGGCGTACCGCCAGGAGCGCCAGTTGCGGCCGAGCAGCACCCACCCCCAGGCCGCCGGCGCCAGTGGCAGCAGCGCGAAGGCGGCCCAGCCGGGCCCGGTGAGCAGCCCGAGCAGCAGTCCCAGGGCGAGGGCCAGCAGCCCCAGCCACACCACCAGCAGCAGCCGGCGCATCCGCAGCAGGCCGGGCGGCAGCCCGATCCACACCGGCTCCGCCGACCCGTCCCCCGTCGTCCCCGTCTTCTGCGGGCTCCCCGTCTCCATGGGGTCAGCGTACGTAGGAGAGACTGAGTCCATGACTCCTACGACGGAGACCATGGTCGGTATCGGCGGCGCCGCGGAGAGCACCGACATGGTGCTCAACATCGGGCCGCAGCACCCGTCCACGCACGGCGTGCTCCGGCTGCGCCTGCTGCTGGACGGTGAGCGCATCACACGCGCGGAGCCGGTCATCGGGTACATGCACCGCGGCGCGGAGAAGCTCTTCGAGGCGCGCGACTACCGCCAGATCATCATGCTCGCCAACCGCCACGACTGGCTGTCGGCCTTCTCGAACGAGCTGGGTGTGGTCCTCGCGGTGGAGCGCATGCTCGGCATGGAGGTGCCCACGCGCGCGGTGTGGACGCGCACGCTGCTCGCGGAGCTCAACCGGGTGCTCAACCACCTGATGTTCCTGGGCTCGTACCCGCTGGAGCTCGGCGGCATCACCCCCGTCTTCTACGCCTTCCGGGAGCGCGAGGTCCTCCAGAACGTCATGGAGGAGGTCTCCGGCGGCCGTATGCACTACATGTTCAACCGCGTCGGCGGCCTCAAGGAGGACCTGCCGGCGGGCTGGGCCGCGCGCGCGCGTGCCGCCGTCGCCGCCGTGCGCTCGCGCATGGACGTCTACGACGACCTGGTGCTCGGCAACGAGATCTTCCGGGGGCGCACGCGGGGCGTGGGCGCGCTGGCGCCCGAGACGGTGCACGCCTACGGCGTGAGCGGGCCGATCGCGCGCGCCTCGGGCGTCGACTTCGACCTGCGCCGCGACGAGCCGTATCTCGCGTACGGCGAGCTGCAGGACACCCTGAAGGTCGTCACCCGGCAGGAGGGCGACTGTCTCGCCCGCTTCGAGGTGCTCCTGGAGCAGACCCATGTCGCCCTCGACCTCGCCGACGCCTGCCTCGACCGGCTCGCCGAGCTGCCCCCGGGGCCGATCAACCAGCGGCTCCCCAAGGTGCTGAAGGCTCCCGAGGGGCACACCTACGCGTGGACCGAGAACCCGCTCGGCATCAACGGCTACTACCTCGTCAGCAAGGGCGAGAAGACGCCGTACCGACTGAAGCTGCGTTCGGCCTCGTACAACAACATCCAGGCGCTCGTGGAACTCCTGCCGGGGACGCTGGTCGCGGACATGGTGGCGATCCTGGGGTCGCTGTTCTTCGTGGTCGGAGACATCGACAAGTAGCGCGGCGGGGGCCAGGGGCCGGCGCGGTCAGCCGAGGAGTGCGTCGTGGATCCCCACCGGCTGCAGCAGCCAGCCGAAGTCGCCGAAGCCGCCCGGTGCGGTGAGTTCGGCGGCTTCGCCGGCGCTCGCGAGGGCTCGTACGTAGGCGGCGGGCTGGGTGGATGCGAGTGCGAGCGGGGGGCGTGCGCCGGTGATGCCCAGGGCGCGCAAGGCCTCGCGCTGCGGCAGAAGGCGCGCGCCGGAGAGCATCCGCGCCGACCCGTGCGCCGCGCACGCGTCCAAGGCGACATGTGCCGTGATGTCGCACGACCCGTCCGGCACGGGCGCCGTCTCGCGCCCCGCGCGGAAGCCGGTGAGCGTGCCGAACGGGGGGCGAGCGTCCAGGGTGTGCGCGTAGTCGACGGCGACCGCGAGCCCCCGGTCGAGCGAGGAGACCGCGGTCGCCCAGGCCTCGTCCCGTGGGAGCCCGATCTCGGCCCGCAGCCCCTCCTCGGCCGGCAGCGGCCACCACCGGGCGAGCCACTCCGCTTCCGCACCGCCGACCGGCGCCCCGAGCCGTTCGGCCCCGTCCTGCCGTACGAGCACGCGTCGCGGTACGCCCGCCGCGTCCACCTCGGCGATGTCCAGCGGCACGTTGTCCAGCCACTCGTTGGCGAACAGCAGCCCGGTGACCTGCCGGGGCGGTTCGTTGAGCCACTCGATCCGCTCGTCGAGGCCCGCGGGGCGGTCGGCGATCTCGACGGCGTACGCACGCGTGCGTGCCGCGACCTCGGCGGGCAGCGCGGCCAGTACACCGCCGACCAGCTCACCCCGGCCTGCCGCCATGTCGACGAAGGCCAGCGCGCCGGGCCGTTCCAGGGCCTCGTCGACCCGGCACAGCAGCCGGGCCACCGCCTCGGCGAACAGCGGGGACGCATGCACGGACGTACGGAAGTGTCCGGCCGGCCCCTCCGGCCTGCGATAGAACCCGCCGGGCCCGTACAGCGCGCCCTCCGCCGCCACCCGCCAGCCCAGCCACCGGCTCGATGTCTCTTCCGTCACCGGCACAGGCTAAGCGCGCAGGAGAGGGGGGCCTCCACCTTGGGGAGTATGTGTGCCGGGTGTGGATCGGTCCTCCGGTTGACCCCTGCACGCATCTCGCTTCCCTACGCTGGGTTACGTGCAGCGCCTCTATGACTTCCTCCGCAGACACCCGACAGGGGTCGACACCCTCTGGGCCGTCTTCCTGTTCGGGATCTCGCTGCTGAGCGGAACCGCCAGTTCGGCGGTCCGGGGCACCGACTCACCGGCGCTGATCGTTCCGATCGCGTTTCTGCTGTGCCTGGTGATCGCGCTGCGCCGGCGGATGCCGGAGAAGATGCTGCTGCTGACGATCGGCCTCGGCCTGGCGCAGCTGGTGCTGAACGTCCAGACGATGGCCGCCGACTTCGCGATGCTGGTGATCGTCTACACGGTGGCCACGACGGGCAACCGATGGGCCTCCCGGCTCGCGCTGGCCGTGGGGCTGTGCGCGGCACCGATGGCGCAGACGCGCTGGCCGCTGGACGGGAACGCGCTGGGCAACGCCGCGAAGGCGGTCTTCCTGACCGTGCCGTTCGCGCTCGCCTGGGTGCTCGGCGACTCCATCCGCACCCGCCGCGCCTACTTCGCGCAGCTGGAGGAGCGCGCCGCCCGGCTGGAGAAGGAGCGGGAGGCGCAGGCCAAGGTCGCGGTCGCGGCCGAACGCGCCCGGATCGCCCGCGAGCTGCACGACGTCGTCGCACACAACGTGTCGGTGATGGTGGTGCAGGCCGACGGCGCCGCCTATGTCCTGGACGCCGCCCCCGACCAGGCCAAGAAGGCCCTGGAGACCATCTCCTCCACCGGCCGCCAGGCCCTCGCCGAGATGCGCCGCCTGCTCGGCGTCCTGCGCACCGGCGAGCACAAGGAGGTCGGCGAGTACGTTCCGCAGCCCGACGTCGACCAGATCGACGAGCTCATCGAGCAGTGCCGCACCTCCGGTCTGCCCGTCGACTTCAAGGTCGAGGGCACCCCGCGCCCGCTGCCCAGCGGAGTCGAGCTCACCGCGTACCGCATCGTGCAGGAGGCGCTGACCAACACGCGCAAGCACGGCGGTCCGAACGCGGGCGCCAGCGTGCGCCTGGTCTACTTCGACGACGGCCTCGGCCTGCTCGTCGAGGACGACGGCAAGGGCGCCCCGCACGAGCTGTACGAGGAGGGCGGCGCCGACGGCCAGGGTCACGGCCTGATCGGCATGCGTGAACGGGTCGGTATGGTCGGCGGCACCCTGGACGCGGGGCCGCGCCCCGGCGGCGGATTCCGGATCAGTGCGCTGCTCCCGCTGAAACCCGCGCACTGACGCCTACGTACGTCCCTCGTTGACACCTGTCACGACCCCGCAGAACAGCAACTGCCGCAAACGGAAACCGCCGCAACGGATGAGAACGGAAGAGGTCCCGATGACGATCCGCGTGATGCTCGTCGACGACCAGGTGCTGCTGCGCACCGGGTTCCGGATGGTGCTCGCCGCCCAGCCGGACATGGAGGTCGTCGCGGAGGCGGGGGACGGTGTCGAGGCCCTCCAGGTGCTGCGCGCGACCGCCGTCGACGTGGTGCTGATGGACGTGCGCATGCCGAAGCTCGACGGGGTGGAGACCACCCGCCGCATCTGCTCGGAGCCCGACCCGCCGAAGGTGCTGATCCTGACCACCTTCGACCTCGACGAGTACGCCTTCTCGGGGCTGAAGGCGGGCGCCTCCGGCTTCATGCTCAAGGACGTGCCGCCCGGCGAACTCCTCGCCGCCATCCGCGCCGTGCACAGCGGCGACGCGGTGGTGGCGCCGTCGACCACGCGCCGTCTGCTCGACCGGTTCGCGCCGATGCTGCCGAGCGTCGGCAAGGAGCCGAAGCACAAGGAGCTGGAGCGGCTCACCGAGCGCGAGCGCGAGGTGATGATCCTGGTCGCACAGGGCCTGTCCAACGGCGAGATCGCGTCCCGGCTGGTGCTGTCCGAGGCGACCGTGAAGACCCATGTGGGCCGCATCCTGACCAAGTTGGGGCTCCGGGACCGGGTGCAGGTGGTGGTCCTGGCGTACGAGACGGGTCTGGTGCGGGCGGGCGGGCACGGCTGACGGTCCGCGCAGGCCTAGCGGAGTATCCCTTCCAGGAAGTCGCTGCCGAGCCGGGCCACGACCGCTATGTCCAGCTGGTGCTGGACGTACCGGCCACGGCGGCGCGTGGTGATCAGGCCCGCCTTCTTCAGGACACTGAGGTGCCGGGATATCTCCGGGGCCGTCATGCCCTGGGTCTGCGCCAGTTCGCTCGTGGTGTGGGCGCTGCGGGCCAGATAGCGGCAGATGCGCATCCGGACGGGGTGGGACAGGGCCGTCATGCGCAGCGTCAACTGCTCGACGGAGGGCGGAGCGGCGAGTTCGGGGGAGCCGACGGGGTAGTGCAGCACGGGCTGCCAGCCGTGCCGGTACAGGACGGACAGGTGGGGCCAGCCGAAGCTGGTCGGGACGAGGAGGAGGCCGCCGTCCCGCGTGGCGGTACGGCCCACGCTCAGCTTGTCGACCGTGATCCGTGCGGCGGCCTCGTCGAGCGTGACCACCGGGGAGACGGCGGCCAGCGCCTCCGCGAGGCCCTTGTGGCGCAGGAGGTCGGTCTTGTGGCGGGCGTCCGCCGTGAGCTGGTGGCGCAGCCGGGACCAGGCCTCCGCGAAGAACGCCTCGTCGCAGTCCTGGAGGAACTGGCGCAGCCAGCCCCGGATCCTGGGCGGATCGGTCAGCAGCAGCTCGCTGAACCGCACCTGCCCCGGGCCGCGCGCGGCGGCCAGCTCAAGGGCGCGTCGGCGCAGCCCGGCGTCGACGAGGGGGCTCGGCCCGTCGCCGTAGGGCATCGCGCAGCTGAACTCCAGGGCCGCGTCCACGAACTGTTCGTCCGTCAGCTTGTCCAGCAGGTCCAGTTCCTCGGCGAGCGTGGCGCCGGGGAGTGCGGCGCCGCCGGGGATGCCCGCACAGGGCAGGAACAGGTCCGAGAACGTCGTCCGCCACAGGAAGTCCGCCTCGCACATCCGGTCGGCGAGATGGGAGTCGAGCCGGGCCGTCACCCCCGTCACCCAGCCCTGCAGACCGGGATGGTGCCCCGGCTCGGACAGTGCGTGCAGCGCCATGCCGAGCTCGGCCAGGGGTGAGGGGACGACGGCGACCCTCTCCGGCCGCAGCCCCGCGATGTCGATGTGCACGCTCATGACCTCATGGTGCACCCCGCCACTGACAACGCCCCGTCGATTGACGGCGGCCGTCAATCGACGCGACTTCACGGCCGCAGCGGCGCAGCCTGGGAGCACCGGGGCAGCCGCGGAGCCCACGAAACCCCCTACTCCACGTCCCGAGAAGGCGAACAGCCATGAGCATCACGCAGCAGTACCTCCTCGACACCTACCGCGCCCGCAAGCTCGGCGAGCCGGACCCGCCCGCGCCCGGGGCCGAAGACTGGCAGGTCGTGCGCGAGGTGGGCGACCACCGGCAGTTGCGTGCGGTCCTCGCCGGACGTCCGGCCCACGGGCGGATACGCCAGGCCCTGGGCCGGTGGCTGCATCTGCGGCCGCGCTCTACCTGCTGACCGCCCCCGCGCCGTCGGCTTCCGCCTTGCCGGCCTCCTCTTCGAGCCGGGACACGAACTCGGCGACCGCAGCCTTCACGTCGTCGGCCGTCCACTCCAGGCCCGCGGCCCGGACGGACACCTCGGTGAACGCCAGGCCCGGGCCCTTCGGGTCCCAGGCGTCCGTGAACAGGAGGGTGCCCGTCTCCTCGCCGTGCCGGACGGCGGCCTCCGCGAGCACGTCGGGGTCGTACGGCAGCCAGACCTGGAACTCGTTGGTGTGCGGCACCTCGGGGTGGACGCGCATCCAGGGCACCCCGGCCGCCGCGAACCCCTCGCGCAGCGCATCGGCCACCACGCGGGCGTGGGCGACGTACTCGGGCAGCCGGGGCAGCTCACGCTCCAGCCCCGCGAGGGCCGACAGCACCGTCGGGAACTGCTGGAAGATCTGGCCGCCGTACCGGTGCCGCCAGGTCTTCGCCTCCTCGATGAGGCTCTTCGGGCCCGCGAGCGCGGCGCCGCCGAAGCCGTCCAGGGACTTGTAGAACGACACATACACGCTGTCCGCGAGGTCCGCGATCTCGTCCAGGGGACGGCCGAAGTGGACGGTGGACTCCCACAGGCGTGCGCCGTCGAAGTGCACGACGGCGTCCCTTTCGCGGGCGGCCGCCACGACCTCGGTGAGTTCCTCCCAGGACGGCAGCACGAAACCGGCGTCCCTGAGGGGCAGTTCGAGCATCAGCGCCCCGAAGGGCTCCTCGAAGTCACGTACCTCGTCGGCGGTCGGCAGCTGGGGCCCGCCCGCCACCCGTACCGGACGCAACCCGCTGACCTGGCTGAACGCGTTCCGCTCGTGCACCTCGGGGTGGGCCAGTGCGTGCAGGGCGACGGTGGGGCTGCCGCTGCGGCCCGCCCAGCAGCGCAGCGCCACCTGCTGCGCCATGGTGCCCGTCGGGAAGAACGCGGCGGCCTCCTTGCCGAGCAGCCCCGCGACCTTCTCCTCCAGGGCCTCGACGACGCCGTTGCCGTAGATGTCCGCCGGCTCGTCCAGGTCGTACAGGTCCTGCACGCCGTCCAGCAGCGTCAGACGCTCCCGGAGCGTGCCCAGGAATCCGGGGCGCGCGAGGACGCGCTCAGCGCTCCGGTACACGCCGATGCGCCGCTTACGGCGTCGCTTGCGCCGCTCTTCGTCTGTTATCTGGTCTTCGTCCGATGTCGGGTCGGAGTGCCGCTCGACCTGCTGCGCCGCATCGCTCATGCCCCGGATCATGCCTGGCGCGGGTACGGGCGGGCACGTGGATTTCCACAGGCTTTCCCGTGCGCCGGCGCCGTGGCGTAACCCACAGCCTGTGGACAACCGGACGTCCTTCGAACCGATCGCGTTAACATGACGAGAAATCGTCCGGTACCCGGAGCGGACTGGAACGGGAAGGCCGCCGTCGCGTGAGTACAAGCCAACAGCCAGACCCCAGGGACCGTCCCGCGCGGCTCACGGTGGGCGTCGTCGGCGCCGGTCGTGTGGGCCCCGCGCTGGCCGCGTCCCTGCAGCTCGCCGGGCACCGCCCGGTAGCCGTCTCCGGAGTCTCCGACGCCTCCAGGAGGCGCGCCGCGCAGCTGCTGCCCGACGTGCCGCTGGTGCCGCCCGCCGAGGTTCTGGAGCGCGCCGACCTGGTCCTGCTGACCGTCCCGGACGACACCCTGCCCGGCCTGGTGGAGGGGCTCGCCGAGACCGGTGCCGTACGGCCGGGGCAGCTGCTCGTGCACACCTCCGGGCGGTACGGCGCCAAGGTCCTGGACCCCGCCCTGCGCGTGGGCGCGCTGCCGCTGGCCCTGCACCCGGCGATGACCTTCACCGGCACCCCCGTGGACGTCCAGCGCCTCGCCGGGTGCTCCTTCGGGGTCACGGCGCCCGAGGAGCTGCGGCTGGCCGCCGAGGCGCTCGTGATCGAGATGGGCGGCGAACCGGAGTGGCTGGCCGAGGAGATGCGCCCGCTGTACCACGCGGCGCTCGCGCTTGGCGCGAACCACCTGGTCACGCTGGTCGCCCAGTCCATGGAGCTGCTGCGCGAGGCGGGCGTCGCGGCCCCCGACCGGATGCTCGGCCCGCTGCTCGGCGCCGCCCTCGACAACGCCCTGCGCTCCGGCGACGCGGCCCTGACCGGACCCGTCGCGCGCGGGGACGCCGGCACGGTCGCCGCGCACGTCGCGGAGCTGCGCAAGCACGCCCCGCAGACCGTCGCCGGCTATCTGGCGATGGCCCGCGCGACCGCCGACCGCGCGCTCGCCCACGGGTTGCTGAAGCCGGAGCTCGCCGAGGACCTCCTCGGGGTACTCGCCACCGGGACCAACGGCGCCGAGGGGGACGCCCGATGACCACCACCCTGCTGCGCACCGCCGACGAACTGCACGCACGCACGCGTACCGGTCGCCGGGCCGTGGTGATGACCATGGGCGCCCTGCACGAGGGCCACGCCACGCTGATCCGCACCGCGCGCGGGCTCGCCGGACCGGACGGCGAGGTCGTGGTCACCGTCTTCGTGAACCCCCTGCAGTTCGGCGCGGGCGAGGACCTCGACCGCTACCCGCGCACCCTGGACGCCGATCTCGAGCTCGCCGGACGGTCCGGCGCGGACGTGGTGTTCGCGCCCTCGGTGGACGAGGTCTACCCGGGGGGCGAGCCCCAGGTCCGCATCACCGCGGGCCCCATGGGGGCGCTTCTGGAGGGCGCCTCGCGCCCCGGTCACTTCGACGGCGTGCTCACCGTCGTCGCCAAGCTGCTGCACCTCACGCGCCCCGACCTCGCCCTGTACGGCCAGAAGGACGCCCAGCAGCTCGCGCTGATCCGCCGCATGGTGCGGGACCTGAACTTCGGCGTCGAGATCGTCGGCGTGCCCACCGTGCGCGAGGAGGACGGCCTCGCCCTCTCCAGCCGCAACCGCTACCTCTCGCCCGAGCAGCGGCGCACGGCCCTCAGCCTCTCCCGGGCGCTGTTCGCGGGCAGCGACCGGCACGCGGCCCAGGAGGCGCTGCGCGCACGGGCCCGCGAAGTGCCCGCCACGCACGCGCGTGCCGAGGCGCTCAGTGCCATAGGGGAGTCCCGCGCGGCCGCCGACGCGCACGCCGTCGCGAAGGCGCTCCCGGGCGCCCCGACGGCCGTCCGCGCGGCCGCCCGGCTGATCCTCGACGACGCGGCGCGGCTGTCGCCGCCGCTCGAACTGGACTACCTGGCCCTCGTCGACCCCTCGGACTTCACCGAGATCGACGACGACTTCACCGGCGAGGCCGTCCTCGCCGTCGCCGCCCGGGTCGGGACGACCCGGCTGATCGACAACATCCCACTCGTATTCGGAACCCCCGGAGCCGCCTCGTGACCAGCACAGGCATACGACTGCACGCGCCCGCCCCAGGATGGTCCATCGCCGCGGACGTCGTGGTCGTCGGATCCGGCGTGGCCGGCCTCACCGCCGCCCTGCGCTGCGAGGCCGCCGGCCTGAAGACGGTCGTGGTCACCAAGGCCCGCCTCGACGACGGCTCCACCCGCTGGGCGCAGGGCGGCATCGCCGCTGCCCTCGGCGAGGGCGACACCCCCGAACAGCACCTGGACGACACCCTGGTGGCGGGCGCCGGCCTGTGCGACGAGACCGCCGTACGCATCCTCGTCACCGAGGGCCCGGACGCCGTGCGCCGCCTCATCGCGACCGGCGCCCACTTCGACGAGTCCGAAGAGGGCGATCTGCAGCTCACCCGCGAGGGCGGTCACCACCGCCGCCGCATCGCGCACGCGGGTGGCGACGCGACCGGCGCGGAGGTCTCCCGGGCGCTCGTCGAGGCCGTGCACGCGCGTGGGCTGCGCACGATCGAGAACGCGCTGGTGCTGGACCTGCTCACCGACGCGGAGGGCCGTACGGCGGGCGTGAGCCTGCACGTCATGGGCGAGGGCCAGCACGACGGCGTGGGGGCCGTGCACGCCCCCGCGGTCGTCCTCGCGACCGGCGGCATGGGCCAGGTGTTCTCCGCGACCACCAACCCCCCGGTGTCCACCGGCGACGGCGTGGCGCTCGCCCTGCGCGCCGGCGCGGAGGTCTCCGACCTGGAGTTCGTGCAGTTCCACCCGACCGTGCTGTTCCTGGGCCCCGACGCCGAGGGCCAGCAGCCCCTGGTCTCCGAGGCCGTGCGGGGCGAAGGCGCTCACCTGGTCGACGCCGACGGCGTGCGCTTCATGCTGGGGCAGCACGAACTGGCCGAGCTGGCACCCCGGGACATCGTCGCCAAGGGCATCCTGCGCCGCATGCAGGAGCAGGACGCCGAGCACATGTTCCTGGACGCCCGGCACTTCGGCGCCGACATGTGGGAGCACCGCTTCCCGACGATCCTCGCCGCCTGCCGCGCCCACGGCATCGACCCGGTCACCGACCCCATCCCGATCGCCCCGGCGGCCCACCACGCCTCCGGCGGCGTCCGCACGGACTCCCACGGCCGCACGACCGTCCCCGGCCTGTACGCGTGCGGAGAGGTCGCCTGCACCGGCGTGCACGGCGCCAACCGCCTCGCCTCCAACTCGCTCCTCGAAGGCCTCGTCTACGCCGAGCGCATCGCGGAGGACATCGCCGCCGCCCGCCCGGAGAACGGCCTCCACGCGCGCGTGCCCGAACCCGTTGAGCTCCCCGAGGTGCCCGCGCACCCTCTCCTCGCCCCCGAGGACCGTTTCGCGATCCAGCGGATCATGACGGACGGCGCGGGCGTCCTGCGCTCGGGGGACTCCCTCGCCAAGGCCGCCGAACAGCTCCAGCAGCTGCACACCGAGGCCCGCGACGCCCTCGACGAGAACGGCAAGACGTCCGAGCCCGGCGTCGACACCTGGGAGGCCACCAACCTCCTGTGCGTGGCCCGCGTCCTGGTCGCCGCCGCCCTGCTGCGCGAGGAGACGCGCGGCTGCCACTGGCGCGAGGACCGCGCCGAGCGCGACGACACCGCATGGCGTCGCCACATCGTCGTACGGCTGAATCCCGACCGGACGCTGGCCGTACACACCACGGACACCCCAGACTTCCCCCCGACCCGGCAGCAGCACCGTCCCCAGGAGCAGTGACCAAAGTGAGCACCCCCGACCTTCCCCTCGCCTCGTCCGGAGGCTGCGGCGACGGCTGTGCCTGCGGCGCGGACACCGACGCCGAGGCCGCAGAATACGCAGTGTGCGGGCTGGACCCCGCACTCGCGCAGCTGCTGGCCGACGCCGGACTCGACCCCGTGGAGGTCGAGGACATCGCCAATGTCGCCATCCAGGAGGACCTGGACCACGGTGTGGACGTGACGACCGTCGCGACCATCCCCGAGGAAGCCGTCGCCACCGCCGACTTCACCGCGCGCGAGGCGGGTGTCGTGGCGGGCCTCAGGGTTGCCGAGGCGGTGCTCTCGGTGGTCTGCACGGACGAGTTCGAGGTCGAGCGGCACGTCGAGGACGGCGACCGGGTGGCGGCCGGGCAGAAGCTCCTGTCGGTCACCACGCGCACGCGTGACCTGCTCACCGCCGAGCGCAGCGCGCTCAACGTCCTGTGCCGTCTGTCGGGCATCGCGACCGCCACGCGCGCGTGGGCGGACGTCCTCGAGGGCACGAAGGCACGCGTGCGTGACACCCGGAAGACGACCCCTGGTCTGCGCTCCCTGGAGAAGTACGCGGTCCGCTGCGGCGGCGGCGTCAACCACCGCATGTCGCTGTCGGACGCGGCACTGGTCAAGGACAACCACGTCGTCGCCGCGGGCGGGGTCGCACAGGCCTTCAACGCCGTACGGGAGGCCTTCCCGGACGTCCCGATCGAGGTCGAGGTCGACACGCTGCACCAGCTGCGCGAGGTCGTCGACGCCGGCGCCGACCTGATCCTCCTGGACAACTTCACGCCCGGCGAGTGCGAGGAGGCGGTGGCGCTCGTGCACGGCCGCGCAGCCCTGGAGGCGTCGGGCCGGCTCACCCTGGAGAACGCGAAGGCGTACGCCGACACCGGCGTCGACTACCTCGCCGTAGGAGCCCTGACCCACTCCTCGCCGATCCTCGACATCGGTCTCGACCTGCGAGCGGCGGAGTAGGTACCGGCCATGCTGCTGACGATCGACGTAGGGAACACGCACACCGTCCTGGGCCTCTTCGACGGGGACGACATCGTCGAGCACTGGCGCATCTCCACCGACGCGCGCCGCACGGCGGACGAACTGGCGGTGCTGCTGCAGGGCCTCATGGGCATGCACCCGCTGCTCGGCGACGAACTGGGCGACGGCATCGACGGCATCGCGATCTGCGCGACCGTGCCCTCCGTGCTGCACGAGCTGCGTGAGGTGACGCGCAGGTACTACGGCGACGTGCCCGCGGTGCTGGTGGAGCCGGGCGTGAAGACGGGCGTGCCGATCCTGACCGACAACCCCAAGGAGGTCGGCGCCGACCGCATCATCAACGCGGTGGCCGCCGTCGAGCTGTACGGCGGCCCGGCGATCGTCGTGGACTTCGGTACGGCCACGACGTTCGACGCGGTCTCCGCGCGCGGGGAGTACATCGGCGGCGTCATCGCGCCCGGTATCGAGATCTCCGTCGAGGCACTCGGCGTCCGGGGCGCACAGCTGCGGAAGATCGAGGTGGCCCGGCCGCGGAGCGTGATCGGCAAGAACACGGTCGAGGCGATGCAGTCCGGGATCATCTACGGGTTCGCCGGCCAGGTCGACGGGGTCGTGACCCGGATGGCCCGGGAGCTGGCGGAGGACCCGGACGACGTGACGGTCATCGCGACCGGCGGCCTGGCACCGATGGTGCTGGGCGAGTCCTCGGTGATCGACGAGCACGAGCCGTGGCTGACCCTGGTCGGACTGCGCCTGGTGTACGAGCGGAACGTGGCGCGCATGTGAGGCCGGTCCCGCGGCGCAACCGGGTGGCTCGGTCACGCCACACCCATCCCCATTTAGTGAAATATGTCGAATTTGTCTGATTAGCGCGTATCGTCGCCGCATGCCCACGCCATACGGATCACGCGGCGGCATGGCGTTCGGCGTGGAGGAGCTGCGTGTGCTCCGCCGCGCCCTCGCCCTCGCCCTTCAGCCAGGCCCCACTCCTGCCGGGGACGTCCAGGACTGCCTCCGTCTCGCCGAGTCGCTCGACGAGGCGATGCGCGAGGGCGCCAGACTGCGTGCCTTCCTGGTGGCCGACCTGGCGCGCTACCGCGCCGCCCTGCCCGCAGCCACCGCCGACTACCTCGTCCTCCTCGAAGAGGCGCTGGGGGCCGGGTACCGCCCGGACCCCGACGACCTCGCCGCCCTGCGGGCGTTGCGCGGCAACCCGGCCGCCTCCGTGCTCCTGGGGCGCTGCCGGATGCTCGCCGAGCAGGACGTACGCGCCCGCCTCGCGCGCGATCCGGCCCGCTCGGCAGCCCCGACCGTCCCTGCCGCCCGCAACCGCCTCACGGCCCTTCAGTGCGGCCGCAAGGGCACCGAGGGGCACCTCGGGACGGACGTCGACCGGGACCCCGCCAGGAAGCCCGAGAAGAAGCCCGCCGAGAAGCCGGCGGCCCCCAAGCCGGCCCCTGCTCCCGCCGCCCCGAAACCGGCCCGTCCCATCCCCACCCCGGGCGAGGTCTTCCCCCGCCGCAAACCGGCCCCGCCGTCCGGCTCCAACCCGCCCCGGCATCTCGCCGCCGGCTGACCGGGCCCGAACCGTCGAAACCATCCCAACCCCGCCCCGTCCACCCCGCCACCCCGTGGCTACCCTGGAGGCATGGACTACGTCTCCGCGCTTGTGCCCCCGGTCGTCATGGCCGTGTTCTTCATCGGCGTGATCAGGGTGATCGTGAAGACCCAGGGCGGGGCCAACAAGGCCAAGGAGGACGCGGCCGTCGACGCCGCCATCGCGCGCACGGAAGGGGCCCGGCAGGGCCCCGTCAAGACCGACGGCTGAGTCCTTCCCGGGCGGCGCCCCCTCGGCGTACGGCTCCCGCGCATGCTCGCGCCTTCGAGTCGTACGCCCTTTTTGTTCCTGTATGACGGTGAAAGTGCCCGTCCGGGGCGCCAATGGGGAGTTCTCCCACTATTGTGCTGAGGTGTGCCTCGCCCATTGGGAGAACTCGAAGACGCGGTCATGACGCGGGTGTGGAAGTGGAACCGCCCGGTGACCGTTCGAGAAGTCCTGGAAGACCTTCAGCAGGAACGGTCCATCGCGTACACCACGGTGATGACCGTTTTGGACAATCTCCATCAGAAGGGCTGGGTGCGCCGGGAGGCGGAAGGCCGGGCCTATCGATATGAGGCCGTCTCCACCAGGGCCGCCTACGCGGCCGCTCTGATGAACGACGCCTGGTCGCAGAGCGACAACCCCGCCGCCGCTCTCGTCGCCTTCTTCGGGATGATGAGCGATGAACAGCGACGGGCCCTCAGTGACGCCGTACGCATCGTCCAGGGGCCGGAAACACCCGAAGTGGCCCCGGATACCGGCAGCGATACCACCGGCGAGAACCCCGGGGCGGCACGGGAGGACGGCGGGCGATAGCGTCCGCTCATGTCAGCGATGAGTCCCGAAGGTCCCGAAGGCCCCGAAGTCAGCGCTAAAGCCATCACTGTCCGGCGGGCCCGCACCAGCGATGTCACGGCCGTGCGCCGTCTCCTTGACGCCTACGTACGCGGCCGCATCCTGCTCGACAAAGCGACGGTCACCCTTTACGAGGACATCCAGGAGTTCTGGGTCGCCGAACGGGACGACAACGCCGAGGTGGTCGGCTGCGGTGCGCTGCATGTGATGTGGGAAGACCTCGCGGAAGTCCGCACTCTTGCGGTCAAGCCCGGCCTGAAGGGCGCCGGTGTCGGGCACCAGTTGCTGGAGAAGTTGCTGCACACCGCGCGCTGGCTGGGCGTTCGTCGCGTTTTCTGTCTGACCTTCGAAGTGGACTTCTTCGCCAAGCACGGCTTCGTCGAGATCGGGGAGACACCCGTCGACACCGATGTCTACGCGGAGCTACTGCGTTCCTATGACGAAGGCGTAGCAGAGTTCTTGGGTCTCGAACGGGTGAAACCGAACACCTTGGGCAACAGCCGGATGCTTCTGCATCTGTGATCGCCGATCACCGAGACGTATTCCGCCCGCCCATGCCCTGGTTCCCTATGTCCGAAACGCGTATGTTTCCGGACCGAGTGGGTCTCTGCCGGGGAGTCCGCCCGCACTGGGTCTCGCGCTCGCTCTCTCGCTCAGTCTCTCGATCGGTCTCTCCAAGGGGTTTGTGTTTTTCCGGCAAAAGCGGTTTGCTTTCCGACGTACTGCAGTACTGCATATAACAGGGGACGGCGAAACGGCGGACGCCGCAGGCCCCCGGCCCTCAAGTTATGGATGAAAGGAAATCCGGTGGCACAGAAGGTTCAGGTCCTTCTTGTCGACGACATCGACGGCGGCGAGGCGGACGAGACCGTCACGTTCGCGTTGGACGGCAAGACTTACGAGATCGATCTCACGACCGCCAATGCGGACAAGCTCCGCGGCCTTCTCGAGCCTTACGTGAAGGGTGGTCGTCGTACCGGAGGCCGCGCTTCGGGAGGACGCGGAAAGGCGCGTGCCGCTTCCGGTGGCAGCCAGGACACCGCGCAGATCCGCGCCTGGGCGAAGGAGAACGGTTACGAGGTCAACGACCGCGGCCGCGTCCCGGCGTCCATCCGCGAGGCCTACGAGAAGGCCAACGCCTGATCGGTGGCCTACGGCAGGGCCAACGGCTGGGCGCACGCGCGCCGCAGCCGCAGTCGGTGGCAGTGTGTTGCCACCGTGTCCACAAGTCGCACGAGATCGGGGGCGCCCCCACCGCCCCTCACAGCCGACAGCGTCGGCAGCGAGGCCTCGACCGCGCACCCCGGCTCGGGGGGCCGCAGCCATACGGCGGCCCCCTGCACGCCCGAGCGGCCCATCGGCCGTGCACCCGTCGGCTGCGTCCCGGGCGGCAGCGGCGCGTCCATGACGCAGCCCCTGCCGAGTGCCTTCAGGTCGGGCGTCAGCGCCCCCCACTCCAGCCAGTCCAGCAGCCCCGGCAGTTCTTCCGCGCTGCCCGCCGCCACCAGCAGCCGCATCCGGCCCCCCTGTACGGCCACCGGAGACTGCGGCGCGAGATGGCGCAGGCCCGCCCGGCCCGCCTCGGCCGGGACGTCCAGGACGTCGAAGCGGTCGCCCACGCGGAGCCGTATCGGAGACATGGGGCTTCCCGCGCGCGGGGGCACTGTCGCCCAGCCCAGTTCGTTCTCGTAGAACCGGCTGACCCGATCGCCCGGGTCGAGCGGACGGCGGGGGAGCGGGACCGTGGAGAGGCTGCCAACCATGCCAAGGGCAACCGCCCGAAGAGCGTGCAAGTTACGCTGGGTGTTCTGTCAGATGCGCAGAGTGCCGAAAAAAGGGGGCGTGCGGGGGTGCGGGGTAGCGCAAGGTTGTTCGCCCATAGCGGAGGGAACCGGTGCGCGCGGCATGGAGTGTCAGTCCCAGCGGGTAAGACATCCCTAGTGGGAGGGGGCGACACGCAGGCAAGGTGGTCTCACGTTCGCCATCGGCGTACTGATGGTGAGGGTAACCACCTGGCCTGCGGGAACATCGTCTCGCACCATCGGGTTGGAGCAGATGTCGGCGTCACGGGTCAGGAGGCCATCGACGGTGTCGGCAGTTGGAATGAGCGGTCCCCGCTTGCGGGACTAAGCTGCGGAAGGACAGGGAGGGGAAGTTCCCCCCACTGCCTGACCGCTCTGAGGAGCGATTAACGATGTTCGAGAGGTTCACCGACCGCGCGCGGCGGGTTGTCGTCCTGGCTCAGGAAGAAGCCCGGATGCTCAACCACAACTACATCGGCACCGAGCACATCCTCCTGGGCCTGATCCACGAGGGTGAGGGTGTCGCCGCCAAGGCCCTTGAGAGCCTCGGGATTTCGCTCGAGGCGGTCCGCCAGCAGGTGGAGGAGATCATCGGCCAGGGCCAGCAGGCCCCGTCCGGGCACATCCCGTTCACCCCCCGTGCCAAGAAGGTCCTGGAGCTGTCGCTCCGCGAGGCCCTTCAGCTGGGCCACAACTACATCGGCACGGAGCACATCCTGCTCGGCCTGATCCGTGAGGGCGAGGGCGTCGCCGCCCAGGTCCTGGTCAAGCTGGGCGCAGATCTCAACCGGGTGCGGCAGCAGGTCATCCAGCTGCTCTCCGGTTACCAGGGCAAGGAGACCGCCGCCGCCGGCGGGCCTGCCGAGGGCACCCCCTCGACGTCCCTGGTCCTCGACCAGTTCGGCCGGAACCTCACCCAGGCCGCTCGTGAGTCCAAGCTCGACCCGGTCATCGGGCGCGAGAAGGAGATCGAGCGGGTCATGCAGGTGCTGTCCCGCCGGACCAAGAACAACCCGGTCCTGATCGGTGAGCCCGGCGTCGGAAAGACCGCCGTCGTCGAGGGTCTCGCCCAGGCCATCGTCAAGGGCGAGGTGCCCGAGACCCTCAAGGACAAGCACCTCTACACCCTGGACCTCGGCGCGCTGGTCGCCGGCTCCCGCTACCGCGGTGACTTCGAGGAGCGCCTGAAGAAGGTGCTCAAGGAGATCCGCACCCGCGGCGACATCATCCTGTTCATCGACGAGCTGCACACGCTGGTTGGTGCGGGTGCCGCGGAGGGCGCCATCGACGCCGCTTCGATCCTGAAGCCGATGCTGGCCCGCGGTGAGCTGCAGACCATCGGTGCGACCACGCTGGACGAGTACCGCAAGCACCTGGAGAAGGACGCGGCCCTCGAGCGCCGCTTCCAGCCGATCCAGGTCGCCGAGCCGTCCCTGCCGCACACGATCGAGATCCTCAAGGGTCTGCGCGACCGGTACGAGGCCCACCACCGCGTCTCCATCACCGACGAGGCGCTGGTCCAGGCGGCCACCCTGGCCGACCGCTACATCTCGGACCGCTTCCTGCCGGACAAGGCGATCGACCTGATCGACGAGGCCGGTTCCCGGATGCGCATCCGCCGGATGACGGCTCCGCCGGACCTGCGCGAGTTCGACGAGAAGATCGCGGGCGTGCGCCGCGACAAGGAGTCCGCGATCGACTCGCAGGACTTCGAGAAGGCCGCTTCCCTGCGCGACAAGGAGAAGCAGCTCCTTGCCGCCAAGGCCAAGCGGGAGAAGGAGTGGAAGGCCGGCGACATGGACGTCGTCGCCGAGGTCGACGGCGAGCTGATCGCCGAGGTCCTCGCGACCGCCACCGGCATCCCGGTCTTCAAGCTGACCGAGGAGGAGTCCTCGCGCCTGCTGCGCATGGAGGACGAGCTCCACAAGCGGGTCATCGGCCAGATCGACGCCGTCAAGGCGCTGTCGAAGGCGATCCGTCGTACGCGCGCGGGCCTCAAGGACCCGAAGCGTCCCGGTGGTTCGTTCATCTTCGCCGGCCCGTCCGGTGTCGGTAAGACCGAACTCTCCAAGGCCCTCGCGGAGTTCCTCTTCGGTGACGAGGACGCGCTGATCTCCCTCGACATGTCGGAGTTCAGCGAGAAGCACACGGTGTCGCGTCTGTTCGGTTCGCCCCCCGGATACGTGGGCTACGAAGAGGGCGGCCAGCTGACCGAGAAGGTCCGCCGCAAGCCGTTCTCCGTCGTCCTCTTCGACGAGGTCGAGAAGGCCCACCCGGACATCTTCAACTCGCTGCTGCAGATCCTGGAGGACGGTCGTCTGACCGACTCCCAGGGCCGGGTCGTGGACTTCAAGAACACGGTCATCATCATGACGACCAACCTCGGCACCCGGGACATCTCCAAGGGCTTCAACCTGGGCTTTGCGGCCCAGGGTGACACCAAGTCCAACTACGAGCGCATGAAGAACAAGGTCTCGGACGAGCTCAAGCAGCACTTCCGCCCCGAGTTCCTCAACCGCGTCGACGACGTGGTCGTCTTCCCGCAGCTGACCCAGGCCGACATCCTCGCGATCGTCGACCTGATGATCAGCAAGGTGGACGAGCGCCTCAAGGACCGGGACATGGGCATCGAGCTCTCCCAGTCCAGCAAGGAGCTGCTGTCCAAGAAGGGTTACGACCCGGTGCTGGGTGCGCGGCCGCTGCGCCGCACCATCCAGCGCGAGATCGAGGACACGCTCTCCGAGAAGATCCTCTTCGGTGAGCTGCGCCCCGGTCACATTGTGGTCGTGGACACCGAGGGCGAGGGCGACAGCCAGACCTTCACCTTCCGCGGCGAGGAGAAGTCGGCGCTGCCCGACGTTCCGCCGATCGAGCAGGCGGCCGGCGGTGCCGGGCCGAACCTGAGCAAGGAGGCGTAGGCCGCACGGCGACGCCAGAAGGGGCCGGTGCTTTCGAGCACCGGCCCCTTCGTCATGTCTGCCTGCGGTTACGACAACTGCCCGTTGTAGTCCGGGAGTTTGAAGGTCTTGTCGGCGTGGCCACCCGAGAGGTCGGTGGCGCTGTTGCCGATGTTCGCGATGATGTCGTAGCCCTTGTTCTCGATGTCGACGCGCTGGGCGGTCTTGTAGGCGGCGACATCCTTGAACAGATCGGAGAAGCCGCGGACGTACAGGCCGGAGACGTCGTAGCCGTCGTGTTCGAGGTTCCACTCGGTGGGCTCTTCGATGATGCCCGGGCGGGCCGTGACGAAGAACAGCGAGACGCCGTGCTCCTGGGCGTACTGGGCGACGTTCAGGACGGGCTTGTTGGCCGGCTGCGGGAAGCTGAAGCCGAAGTCCGTCTCCAGTGTGGTGTTGTCGATGTCGAAGACGATCGCCTGCTTCTCGCCCGGCTGGGCCGTGGCGATCCGCTCCTTCAGATAGGGCAGCGCCTGGTCCATCACCGTCTGGCAGTCCTTCTGCCAGGTCCCGTAGTCGACGCCTGAGGCGCTCGTCGCTGCGTTGGCGGGGGTGGCCAGGGCCACCAGGGCAGCTGCGGAGACTGCGGTGACCACTGCGCGGAGCGCCCAGGGGCGTCTGCTCGTCATGGTGGGGGGTCCTCTCACGTCCGTATGCCGTTGTCTTGTGCATGTTCGGCGCCGAGGGTGGCGTGAGGGGAACCGTAGGGTTACTGGGCGGTAAGTGGCCAGAGATGTGCGTCACATGACGGGTTGTTTTGCCGGAGGGTGGATCTTGCCGGGCGGTGACATGACGCACAGGCGATTCGGCCGGTACTAGGGCGGATAGTGGGCGGCTCGACGGGAGGAGAAGGAGTCGCCTTTCTGGAACCCCCAAAGGCGATTCTGCCGTCACGGACTGATTTGTCCGTTATTTGGGCTGTGTCAAGAAGAGGGAAGTTTTGGGATGAAGTACTAGCGCCCGTCGTACATCACATGTTTTGGGCTTGGCGGGTCTCGGGGTTACCAAGGGATGGTCCATCCGGCAGCCGCCTGTGCACCGGGTGGTTTTCCCTGCCCCCCGTCTTCCCGAGGTTTCCATGTCTACGCGTGTCACGTTCCGCTCTTCCCGCACGTCCCTGCTGCGCAGCCGCGCGGCCGTCCTGGCTGCCGGCCTCGGGATGTCGGTCGTGCTGGGGGCAGGGGTCGCGGCCGCCGCCGATGCCACCTCCGCGTCCAGTGCGGCGAGCGCCGTGAAGGCGCAGGCCGCCGCGCAGGCCAGGGCTGCCGCGAGCGCGAAGAAGGCCGCCCAGGCGGCCGCTGCCAAGAAGGCGGCCGCCGAGAAGGCCGCCAAGGCCGCTGCCGCCAGGAAGGCCGCCTCCTGGATGCACCCCGTGGAGAAGTACCGGCTGTCCGCGAGCTTCAACCAGGCCGGCGGCATGTGGCAGTCCACTCACAGCGGGCAGGACTTCGCGGTGCCGAGCGGCACGGACGTCGTCGCCGCGCACGGCGGCACCGTCGTCAAGGCCGGCGGCGACGGCGCCGGTGACGGGCCCGCGTACGGCAACGCCATCGTGATCAGGCACGGCAACGGGACCTACTCGCAGTACGCCCATCTGTCGCGGATCGACGTCAGGGTCGGCCAGGTCGTCGCCACCGGACAGCACATAGCCCGGTCCGGGAACACCGGTAACTCCAGCGGCCCGCACCTGCACTTCGAGATCCGTACGACCGCGAACTACGGGTCGGCCGTCGACCCGGTCGCGTTCCTGCGCGCCAAGGGTGTGACCGTCTGAGGCGTGCCGGCCGCCTAGGACGGGTGAGTGGCCTGATGCGCCCGGGTCACCAGGTCGGTGGCGACCTCGAGGACCGCCTTGCGCTTGTCCTCGGGGTCGGCCTCGATGTCGCCCAGCGCGAACATCCCGGCATGCAGCGTGAACATCGCGCTGACGCAGCGCACCTGGTCGATCAGCTCGGCGTCCGGGTCGATGAGGATGTCGCGCATGCCCATCATGCGGTTGCGGAAGGTCTCGCCGATGCGCAGTTCCTTGACCGTGCTCTGGTTCTCCTGCATGAAGCGGAAGAGCGGGGCCGCGCCGGCCAGGGTGTCGCTGTAACGGCGGATGATCTCGTGCTTGGTCTCCAGCGACTGCGGCTGTCGCCTGCCCCACTCGATCAGTTCCACGATCGGCTGGGAGAGGTCGTCGAAGATGCTGACGAGGATCTCTTCCTTCGTCTTGAAGTGGTAGTAGAGCGCTGCCTTGGTGACGTCGAGGCGCTCCGCGATCTCGCGCAGCGACGTCTTCTCGTAGCCCTGCTCGGCGAAGAGTTCGAGCGCCACGTCCTGAATGCGCTGGCGGGTGTCTCCGCGGCGCTGCTGCTTGGTGCCGTCCATGGTGCCGCCCATCCTCGCACTCCAGGGAAACTTACTTGACGCCCGGCTAGTTGCGGGGCTACCTTCCCAGTGTAGTCAACTAGCCGGGCGGCAAGTAAGTAGCCGGCCGGGGGGAGATGCTCAGGGGAGTGGGGACGATGGCGGACACACAGACGGCCGAGATCAAGCCGGACAAACAGCCGAAGAGCGTACGGGTCGTACTGCTCGCGCTCATGATCACCATGATGCTCGCGATGCTCGACAACATGATCGTGGGCACCGCGATGCCGACCATCGTGGGCGAGCTCGGGGGACTCGAGCATCTGTCCTGGGTGGTCACGGCGTACACACTGGCGACCGCGGCCTCCACCCCGATCTGGGGCAAGCTCGGCGACATGTACGGGCGCAAGGGCGCCTTCATGACGTCAATCGTGATCTTCCTGATCGGCTCCGCGCTCAGCGGCATGGCGCAGAACATGGGCGAGCTGATCGGTTTCCGTGCGATCCAGGGTCTTGGCGCGGGTGGTCTGATGGTCGGTGTCATGGCGATCATCGGTGACCTGATACCGCCGCGGGAACGCGGCAAGTACCAGGGCATGATGGCCGGCGTCATGGCGCTCGCGATGATCGGCGGCCCGCTGGTCGGCGGCACCATCACCGACAACTGGGGCTGGCGCTGGTCGTTCTACATCAACCTGCCGCTCGGCGTGGTGTCGCTCGGTCTGATCAGCGCCGTGCTGCATCTGCCGAAGAAGCGGGCCAAGGCGGGTATCGACTACCTCGGTGTCGCGCTGCTGACCATCGGCATCACCTCGATCGTGCTGGTCACCACCTGGGGCGGTACGCAGTACGCGTGGACGTCCGCGCGGATCATGGAGCTCATCGGGATCGGCGTCGCCGCCCTCATCGGGTTCGTGTTCTGGCAGACGAAGGCCGCGGAGCCGATCGTGCCGCTGCACATCTTCCGCAGCCGTAACTTCACGCTGATGTCACTCATCGGCTTCATCACCGGGTTCGTGATGTTCGGTGCGACCCTGTACCTGCCGCTGTACCAGCAGTCCGTGCAGGGTGCGTCCGCGACCAACTCCGGGTTGCTGCTGCTGCCGATGCTCGGCGCGATGCTGGTCACCTCGATGGTGGCGGGGCGGGTGACCACCAACACGGGTCGCTACAAGGTCTTCCCGGTCGTCGGCAGCGTCCTGATGACCGTCGGGCTCTATCTGCTGTCCACGATGGACACCGGCACCTCGCGGTTCACCTCCGGTGTGTTCATGGCGGTCGTGGGGCTGGGCATGGGCTGCCTGATGCAGATCACCATGCTGGTGGCGCAGAACAGCGTGGAGATGAAGGACATGGGTGTCGCGTCCTCCTCCACCACCCTGTTCCGTACGCTCGGTTCGTCCTTCGGCGTAGCGATCATGGGTGCGCTGTTCAACAACCGGGTCCAGCACGTCATGGCGGAGCGGGCCGGGGGGCTGGGAGCGAAGATCACCGAGAAGTCGGCGGCGCTGGACGCCAAGAGCCTGGCGAAGCTGCCGGCCGTGGTGCGGGAGGCGTACCAGCACGCGGTGTCCGCGGGCACGCACTCCGCCTTCCTGCTGGGGTCCGCGGTGGCCGTGTTCGCGCTGTTGGCGGCGGTCTTCGTGAAGGAAGTCGCGCTGCGGGGGACCGGGCCGGCTGCGCCCAAGTCCGGCGACGAGGCGGTGGCGCAGGCGCCGATCGTCGAGGCAGTCTGACCCGCGAGTGAGCTGAAGGCCCCCCGGCCGGTGTCCGCCCCGGGGGGCCTTCGCCTTGCCTCCTCGCCCCCGCCGCCCCCGCCTGCCCCATCCCCAGGCGCTCCGCCCGTTCGACCCCGGCGGGGCTCCGCCCCTGCACGTCGGCGGGAACTGCGTTCCCTGCACCCGTCAGGGCTCTGTCGCCGCACTCTGGTGGGGGTTTGTCCTGGCGGTCGCGAATCGCGGGCCAGCCCCTGCGTCTTCGGGGGGCTGCGTTTCGTGAACCTCTCGGGCTCTGCCCCCGCACTTCGGCGGGGTGTGTTCTGGCGGTCGTGATTCGGGGCCAGCCCCTATGTTTTCGTGAGGCTGCGTTTCGTGAACCCGTCGGGGCTCTGTCGCCGCACTTCGGCGGGGTGTGTCCTGGCGGTCGTGATTCGGGGCCAGCCCCTGCGTCTTCGCGGGACTGCGTCCCGTGAACCCCTCGGGCTCTGCCGTCGCACTCCGGTGGACTGTGCTCTCGCGGCCCCGGTTCGGGGGTCGGCCCGCGCGCGGCTCGTCGTCGCTCTCGCGCCGCGATTGACGCTGGTCACGACCTCCGGCGGCCCATCGAGGACTCGAAGCGGAGGAGCGCCCGCAGCTAGGGGTCGCGATGAAGGGCGCCCGAGCGGCCGGCACCCCTTCCTCAGGTCCTCGCCCTCCCCCGCACGGCCGGTTTCCGGGAGGCCCCGGAAACCGGCACTTCACCGGCCGGACGGACGGGCTGCGGCCGTCGAGAGAGGAGGAACTGCTGGTCGCCGCCACCTGACCCCGAAAGTCCTGCGTCCCCGAAATCCCTACGGCAGCAGCGGGTAACTGCCCGTATTTGTCGGCGCATGCTCCGGCAGCCACAGCACCGCCACCGCGCCCTCCGCCGGCACATGATCCGGTGCGCCCGCCGGGCGTACGTTGCGGAAGGTCAGGCGGGCACCCAGCACGCGGGCCTGACCGGCGGCGATCGTCAGGCCCAGGCCGTGGCCGTGGCCCGCCCGGTCCGCGCTGCCCGTGCGGAAACGGCTCGGGCCCTCGGCCAGGAGATCGGACGGGAAGCCGGGCCCGTGGTCGCGGACCCGGATGACCCGGCCTTCGACGGTGACCTGGATCGGCGGCTTGCCGTGCCTGGCGGCGTTGGCGAGCAGGTTGAACAGCACGCGCTCCAGACGGCGCGGATCCGTCGTGAGCATCGACTCGTGCACCACCCGCACCTCGACGGCCGGGTCCTTCGACGCCACCCGCCGGGTGACGAACTCGCCGAGCAGGATGTCCTGCAGCTCGGCCCGCTCGGAGGCGCTGTCGAGGCGGGCCACCTCCAGGACGTCCTCGACCAGGGTGCGCATGGCCTTCGCGCGGTCCAGGACCAGCTCCGTCGGGCGGCCCGGCGGGAGCAGTTCGGCCGCCGTCAGCAGGCCCGTCACCGGGGTGCGCAGCTCGTGCGCGATGTCCGCGGTGACCCGGCGCTCCGCCTCGAGGCGCTGCTGCAGGGTGTCCGCCATGGCGTCCACCGCGCGCGCCAGGTCGTCGGTCTCGTCCCGCACGACCCCGCCGATGGCGTCCCGCACCCGTACGTCCGACTCGCCCCTGGCGACCTGGTTCGCGGCGGCCGCCGCCTTGCGCAGCCGGCGCGAGAGCTGGCCGCCGATGAGCACGCCCAGCGCGCTGCCGCCGAGGACCACCGCGATGGAGCCGATCACCAGGGCCTGGTCGAGGTCCTTGAGGATGTTCGTGCTGCGGTCGGTGAACCCGGTGTGCAGCGACAGCACATGCCCGTCCTTGACCGGCACGGCGGCCCAGATGTCCGGGTGGCCGCCCGGCCGGTCGGTCACATACGTGGCACGCCGGCCCGCCTCGACCTTCTCCCGCAGCGCCGGAGGCAGCTGCGGGTCGTCGATCTTGATGTTGGGGAAGAGGGTGCGGCTGGGGATCTCGTAGTTGCGCTGCGCGATCTTGATGCGCTCGTCCGCGAGGTCGCGCGCGCTGTCCAGCATCGAGACCCGGGCCGCATTGTGCACGACCAGGCTCAGCGCGATCGCCACCAGCGCGCCGACCAGTGCGATGGCCGCGCTGAGTTTCCATCTGAGGCCCGTGCGCATGCCCGTACCGTCTGCGGCGTTCGCAGCGGCCGGGCTCCGGAAGATCCCCCGCATGTCCCTGGTGTCCCCGCTCAGGCCTTCAACTTGTAGCCGAAGCCGCGGACCGTCTCGATCCGGTCCTGGCCGATCTTCGTACGCAGTCGCTGCACGTGGACGTCCACCACGCGCGTGTCCCCGCCCCAGCCGTAGTCCCACACCCGCTCCAGCAGTTTGTCGCGCGACAGGACCGTGCCCGGCGCGGAGGAGAACTCCAACAGGAGCCGCATCTCGGTCGGCGTCAGCGCCACCGGCTGCCCGGCCCGGTGCACCTCCATGCCCTCGGTGTCGATCTCCAGATCGCCGAAGCTCAGCACCCCGCCCGCCACATCGGCGGGCTCCTCGTCCGCCCGGTCGCCGCCGCCGGCGTGCCCGAAGCGCCGCAGCACGGCCCGGATGCGCGCGACCAGTACGGCACCGTCGAACGGCTTGGTCACATAGTCGTCGGCGCCAGCCTCCAGGCCCAGGACGACGTCGATCGAGTCGGCCCGCGCGGACAGCATGATCACCGGCACGGTCGACTCGTCGCGGATACGGCGGCACAGGCTGACACCGTCCAGTCCGGGCACCATGACGTCGAGCAGCGCGATGTCGGGGCGGTTCGCCCGGAACGCCTCCAGGCCGGAGAGCCCGTCGGGCATCGCGGTGACCGCGAAGCCGTCCCGCTCCAGGGCGAGCTGGGTGGCCTCGCGGATGACGTCGTCGTCCTCGACGAACAGGACGTGGGTCTGGTCTGCCATCCCGCTGCTCTCAGTTCTCGTGTCGGTCGTGGCGTGCGCACTGCTGCCGGGTGATCGGTCCGGGCGGCCCGAACGGTTCACGAACGCGGCGACGCGTCGCCCCCGACGGCCTTGCTGTAGTCGTTGCGCGTGTTGTACCGCTTGACGAAGTGGCCCGATGCCCAGATGTACGTGGTCACGATCTCACCGGACGGACTCGACATCGGGTCATTCTTCTCGTACACCTGCTTCGTCACCACCAGGTCGCCGCGGTCTATCTCCGCGTAGACCGGGGGTTCCTCGGTCCGGAAGACATTCTCGTACCGACCGCCTTGTTCGCGGTACACATACGAGCCGACACCGACCGCGTCCCCGCAGGTCAGCACGTTCACCACGATGTCGTCCGAGTATCCGCCGGTCAGCTCGCCGTACGACACGTCGATCGGGTACTCGTCGGCGACGCACGGCTTGAGGCCGCGCTTGACCTCCGCCGAGACCATCGGGTCGTCCTTGACCAGCTTGACCGCGTCCACATGCGTGGTCTTCGAGGGGCTGGGTGTGGGTGAGGCGGCGGCGCCCATCACCGAGTCGGCGTGCGCCGGGCCCTCGTCACGGGCGCCGGTGCCGCCGGTACCGCAGGCGGAGACGAAAAGGGCGAGGGCGGCGAGCACGGCCATCGCCGTGTACGCCGCCTGCAAGGTCCCTCGGCCCGAGTCGGTCAGACCGCGCAACGCTCCTGCTCCCCACGCTCCAGCGCGCGTGCGTCCAGATCGCGGCTCTCCAGCTCCTCACGGAGCCGGGCGAGCGCCCGGTGCAGCGTGCTCTTGACCGTTCCGGCCGACATGCCCAGGGCCGCGGCCGTCTCCTCCGTCGACATCTGTTCCCAGTGTCGCAGGACCACGACGCTGCGCTGCTTGGGAGCCAGCACCTTCATGATGTCCATCAGCAGGGCACGGTCCGCGTGCTGCTCGGTGGAGTCGTCGACCGAGGCGTCCGGCAGCTGCTCGGTGGGGACCTCCTCCAGTTTCCGGGCCCGCCACCACTCGGTGCGCGTGTTGATCATCACCCGGCGCAGGTAGGCGTCCGCGAGCCGCTTGTCCGCGATGCCCTCCCAGCGGCCGTAGGTCCGCACCAGCGCAGTCTGGAGCAGGTCCTGCGCGTCCACGGGGTCCGGGACCAGCTGGCGGGCGCTGCGCAGCAGCGCGTCCTGCCGCGTGCGGACATACTCCTCGAACTCGAGCACCTCGCCCTGCGCCATGTCGAACCGCCTCCCGATCCCCGTTGCCCGCCGGCTTGATCGCCGTGGGCCTGTTCCGTAACAGCCCGCTTCTGCCGGGCACGCAAATGAAGCTACGGAGGTGTTGTCACGGCGCTGTCCGAGCCAACGCTCGGCTAGCAGTCGGCTGTACGTCGGTTGTGTAACGGACGTAGGAACGGGGTAAACAGCTTCACCAAATTGCGCCGCTTTGGGGTGATTTGACAGGGCGAGTGTATGTAATCCGGCGTGATGTTACGAGGGTTACGTCAACGGCAGCCGATACAAACCACCGGACAGCGGCTCCACGAGACCGTCCGCGACGAGCCCGTCGAGCGCCCGCGCGCGCTGCACCGGTTCGTGCCACACCCGGTCGAGGGCCGACTGCGGCACGGGCGCGTGGGCCTCCCGCAGTACGGCGAGCAGCTTGCCGCGCACCTGCCGGTCGGTCCCCGCGTACGTCTGGCCGCGCCGCGGCGGCCCCTCGTGCTCGGGCTTGCCCGCGAGCCGCCAGGCGCACTGCGCGGCGATCGGGCAGCGGTGGCAGGTCTCGTTCTTGGCGGTGCAGACGAGCGCACCCAGCTCCATGGAGGCGGCCGCCCACCGCGCCGCGGTCCGCTCGTCCTCGGGCAACAGTGCGCGGGCCAGCTTGCGTTCGGCGGCGGTGGTCGCGTTCGGCGGGTACTGGACGCCGGTGACGGCGCGCGCGAAGACCCGGCGGACGTTGGTGTCGAGCACCGCGTGTCGCTGCCCGTACGCGAAGGAGGCGACCGCCGCGGCCGTGTACTCGCCGATGCCGGGCAGCGCGAGGAGCTGGGCGTGGTCGGTCGGTACGTCCCCGCCGTGCCGTTCCGTTATGGCCACGGCGGCGCCGTGCAGTCGCAGGGCGCGGCGGGGGTAGCCGAGCCGGCCCCAGGCGCGGACGGCCTCGCCGGGTGCCTCGCGGGCCAGGTCGGCGGGGCGCGGCCAGCGGGCCAGCCACTGCTCGTAGACGGGCAGCACACGGCTGACCGGCGTCTGCTGCAGCATGAACTCGCTGACCATCACACCCCAGGGGCCGGCTTCCGGGAGCCGCCACGGCAGGTCGCGGGCGTGTTCGTCGAACCAGTCGATGACGGAGGCATGGAGGGTCTCGTGGTCCTCGCCGAGAGGGGAGCCGGCGAGGGTGCCGGCCGGGCCGTCGGCGGGGCTGCTGTGCGGGGGCTTCGTGGGCGCAGTCATGGCGTTTCCGATCCTGCCATGACGCCGGTCGGTTGGGCCGCCGTCTCGCGTGCGGTGCGTCGTGCGGACCGGAATGATGATCCGGAAAAGTTGACGAACCGGCGGCGGGTGGGGCCAGCGAAGCGCCCGATCTCTCGTACAGTTTGCGCCGTGGGATCTCTGCGCAATCCTGTCGGGCCGCTCCCCTCCTCCATCTACTGGCGCCGGAGGGCCGTACTCGTGTCTGTGGTTGCCTTGTTGGCGCTGCTGATCATGTGGATCGTCCTGTCGGGCGGTGGCGGCGGCAAGAAGGACGACGGGGCGAACGGCCACACCCCCGCGCCCACGATCACTGCGGGGCCGTCGAGTTCGGGTCCCGCGATCAGCCAAGCGCCGGGCGGGCGTGACGAGTCGAGCGGCGGGGGCTCCAGTGGGTCGGATTCCGGGGGCAGTTCGGGGTCCGGCTCCGGTTCGGGCTCCGGGTCGGGGTCCGGGGGCTCCGGCGGGTCGGCCGGCGGCGGTACGGCCGGAGCCGGCTCCGGTATCGGGGTCGGACGGGGCGACACGATTCCGGCGAGTTCCTCCATCCCCAACTGCACCACGAGCGCAGTGACGTTGACGGTGCGGAGCCTCCACAACACGTACTCGCCCGGTCAGACGCCGACTCTGCTGCTGACCGCGACGAACACCTCGGGCCTCGACTGCAAGATCGACCTCGGGCCGAAGAGCGCGGTGCTGACGATCACCGAGGCGGGCAGCGACAACAACTACTGGTCGTCCGCCGACTGCCCCCAGGGCCCGGGCAGCCTGGTGTTCCGGGTGCCCAACCGCAGCAGCATCACTTACACCGTGAAGTGGGACCGCAAGCCGAGCGCTCCCCAGTGCGCGACGCCTCCGGCGGGGTCTGCGGGAGCCGGTACGTATCTGGTGGAGGCGGGGGCGCCGGGGTTCGCCAAGTCGAAGATCTCATTCATGCTCAAGGACGACTGAGTCCGATACAGCCCCGCGCCCCTTTGGGGCGCGGGCCTTCTCCGACCTGTTTAGACGTAACGCTCCAGGATCGACGACTCCGCCAGCCTGGACAGGCCCTCTCGTACGCTGCGGGCGCGGGCCTCGCCCACGCCGTCGACCGTCTGGAGGTCGTCGACGCTTGCGGCGAGCAGTTTCTGCAGGCCTCCGAAGTGCTCCACGAGACGGTCGATGATGGCGCCCGGGAGGCGCGGCACCTTGGCCAGGAGGCGGAAGCCTCGGGGCGAGACCGCCGAGTCGAGTGCCTCCGGTGAGCCCGTGTAGCCCAGCGCCCTTGCCACCGTGGGCAGTTCGAGGAGCTCGGCATGGGTGAGGGCGTCCAGCTCGTAGAGGGCCTCGTCGACCGTGCGGGAACGCTTGGCGGTGGGCTCGGGGACGTAGTCCCGGACGACCAGCTCGCGCTCGGGCTCCACGCCCGCGATCAACTCGTCGAGCTGGAGGGCGAGGAGACGCCCGTCGGTGCCCAGTTCGACCACGTATTCGGCGATTTCGGTGGCGATGCGGCGCACCATCTCCAGGCGCTGGGCGACCGCCGACACATCGCGGACCGTCACCAGGTCCTCGATCTCGAGCGCGGACAGTGTGCCCGCGACCTCGTCCAGGCGGAGCTTGTAGCGCTCCAGGGTCGCGAGGGCCTGGTTGGCGCGGGACAGGATGGCCGCGGAGTCCTCCAGGACGCGGCGCTGACCGTCCACGTACAGGGCGATCAGGCGCATCGACTGGGAGACGGAGACGACCGGGAAGCCGACCTGCTTGGAGACCCGGTCCGCCGTACGGTGCCGGGTGCCCGTCTCCTCGGTCGGGATCGTCGCGTCGGGCACGAACTGGACGCCCGCCCGGAGGATCTTCGACAGGTCGGAGGAGAGCACGATGCCGCCGTCGAGCTTGCACAGCTCGCGCAGGCGGGTGGCCGTGAACTCGACGTCCAGCACGAAACCGCCGGTGCACATGGTTTCGACGGTCCTGTCGAAGCCGAGCACGATGAGACCGCCCGTGTTGCCGCGGAGTACCCGCTCGAGCCCGTCGCGCAGGGCCGTGCCGGGAGCCACGGCGCTCAGTGAGGCGCGCATCAGGCCATCGGCACCGGAACTCCCGCCGGACTTTCCGGGAGCTGCCGCCCGGTCGTTGGCTGCCACTGCACTCCTCCGGTCGCAGGTTCTGGGGCGCCCCCGTGTCGCACATTCTGTTCGTACGGACGGGCGAGACCAGGGCAAAGTCTACCGGCGGTCCTCCTCGTCCCGTGGGGCCTCTCGGCGACGGGAGCGTGGAAGGACTCTCAGAGCGTCCCCTATGTCGGCGACTTCCAGGACCTTCATCCCGACAGGGATCTTGCCCGGGTCGCCCGGGACGAGCGCGTGGGTGAAGCCCAGACGGTGTGCTTCGGCGAGTCGCCGCTGGACGCCCGTGACCCGTCTGACCTCGCCCGCGAGGCCGACCTCGCCGATCGCGACCAGGTTCTTGGGCAGCGGGGTGTCGCTGGCTGCCGAGGCCAGCGCGAGGGCGACGGCGAGGTCGGCTGCGGGCTCGGAGAGCTTCACCCCGCCGACCGTCGCGGAGTAGATGTCCCGCTTGCCGAGCGCGCTGATCCGGCCCCGCTGCTCCAGGACGGCGAGCATCATCGAGACGCGGGAGGTCTCCAGGCCCGAGGTCGTACGGCGCGGCGAGGGGATCTGTGAGTCGACGGTGAGCGCCTGGACCTCGGCGACCAGGGGGCGGCGGCCCTCAAGCGTGACCGTCAGACAGGTGCCCGGGACCGGTTCGTCACGTCTGGTCAGGAAAAGTCCGCTCGGGTCGGCGAGGCCCGTGATGCCCTCGTCGTGCAGTTCGAAGCAGCCGACCTCGTCCGTGGCGCCGTAGCGGTTCTTGACGCCCCGGACGAGCCGCAGGCGTGCGTGCCGGTCGCCCTCGAAGCTGAGGACGACGTCCACGAGGTGCTCCAGGAGCCGGGGCCCGGCGATGGCCCCGTCCTTGGTGACATGGCCCACAAGGAGCGTGGACATCCCGCGCTCCTTGGAGGCGCGGATGAGCGCGCCGGCCACCTCGCGCACCTGCGCCATGCCGCCGGGGGCGCCGTCGATCTCCGGGGAGGCCACGGTCTGTACGGAGTCCAGGATGAGGAGTGAGGGCTTCACCGCGTCCAAGTGACCCAGCACGGCGGCCAGATCGGTCTCGGCAGCGAGATACAGGTGGTCGTCGATGGCCTTGATGCGGTCGGCGCGCAGCCGCACCTGGCTCGCCGACTCCTCACCTGTGACGTACAGCGTGCGGTGCTCGTCGCTCGCCGACTTCGCCGCCACGTCCAGCAGCAGCGTCGACTTGCCGACGCCCGGCTCGCCCGCCAGCAGCACCACCGCGCCGGGCACCAGCCCGCCGCCCAGCACCCGGTCCAGCTCGGGCACACCGGTCGAGCGGGCGGTGGCCTGGCGCCCGTCGACCTGGCCGATGGGCACCGCGGAGGTGGTGACGCGCCCCGGTGTCGTCGTACGGACGGCGGGCGCGCCGTACTCCTCGATCGTCCCCCATGCCTGGCACTCGGGGCAGCGACCGAGCCACTTGGCCGTCTGCCAGCCGCACTCGGTGCAGCGGTAGGACGGGCGGTCCTTCGTGGACTTGGTACGGGCAGCCATGCGGAGAACCGTAACCGAGCCCACTGACAACGCCGTACGGTCCGGGCGCGGACGCTCGTGGAGAGCGCATGGAGTTGCCGCAATGCGCCTCCCCCCAGTGGTCGATCTTCGTAGAATCGCCACTGCCGAACGCCAGGACGGGACACGTCGTGGAGGGGCCGCACCGCGGGGGCAGGAGGGTGGGCCGGTGTCGGAGGACGACCGGATCGAGCATGCGCGAGAGCTGTACGGCGGACTCGTCGACGCCGGGCTGACGAGGTACGACCACGCCATCTGCGTCGATCCGGACCAGGACCGGGCTCCCGCGGTCGCGCACCGGCTCGATGAGCTCTTCCGGGCCCGCCCGGAGTACCGCGGAGTCGCGATCCGGGTGCGGGGGCTGCCCCAGGAGGGGCCCGGCATCGGAATCAGCAGCCACGCGCGCGTGCGGGAGTCCTTAGGGGTCGCCGGGGGCACGTCTGCCGGTTACGGCAGCGCGGAATGGGGCGCGGGGGACCGGGCCGGGCTGCTCGGCATGTCGACGCAGTACCGGACCGTCGTGTTCGTGTGCCGGCAGTGCCGGGCGGGCGAGGCCCGCGCCTTCTACGACGCTCGGCTGCACCCGCGGTGCAGCGCCGGCCACGGCCTCATGGAGCTGGTGCGATGAAGCTGGACGCCGCACTGCAGCCGCCCGCCGCCCTCGGCGCGGGACGGCGGTTCTTCCTGGTGGGTTATCTGCCGACGTACGCCGCCGTGTTCTTCGTCCTGCTGCTGTTCTGGGCGGGCGCGCGCGGCTGGGCGGCCCCGGTCGGCGGCCGCCTGGGCTTCCACCGGGCCTGGGCGACCGCGACGGCGCTCGGCGTGGGCGAGGTGGTGCTGCTCGTCCTCGGCGTCACCCTGGTCGCCGTACTGCTCGCCCCGCTGCAGACCGCCGTGGTGCGGCTGCTCGAAGGCGCGTGGCCCGAGCGGCTGGGTGCGCGGTGGGCGCGGAAGCGGCAGCTCCGGCAGAAGCGGGCCTGGGAGCAGCGGGCGCAGCTGCCCTCCTTCGGTCCCTTCCCGCCGGGCCCACCGGGCGCGTGGACCGTCCCCCAGTCGGTCGCCGGGCCCGACACGGTCCAGCGGGCGGGCGTCGCCGGGGCGGAGCTGCGCCGCCGCTACCCCCTCCCGGACCACCTGGTCCGCCCCACCGCACTCGGCAACGCCCTCGCCGCCGCGGAGGACACGGCGGGCCGCGCCTTCGGCTACGACGCCGTGGTGGCGTGGCCGCGGCTGTACCCACTGCTCGGCGAGCAGACCCGGGCAGTGGTCGACGACCGGCGGGACACGGTGGACGGTGCGGCCCGGATGGCGGTCACGACGGCGGTGACCACGGTGATCGCGGCGGTCGTGCTCGCCCGCACCGGCTGGTGGCTGTCCCTTGCGGCGGTGCCGCTCGCCGTGTCGTGGGTGGCCTACCGGGGCGCCGTACAGGCGGCCCTCGCGTACGGCGAGTCCCTCCACGTCGCCTTCGACCTGCACCGGTTCGCGCTGCTGCAGGCCCTGGGCATGAAGGTCCCCGAGGACCCGGCGCGGGAGCGGGAGCTCGCGGCGTGGTGGTGCGACCTGTGGCGCCAGGGCGTACCGCTGCCACCCGCCTTCCGGTACACCGCGGAACCGAACCCGGGCCCGACCGGGGGACAGGGACAAGGGCAGGGACAGTCATGACGGACGACACGACGGATGACACGACGACGGACCCGGCGGGACGCGTGACCGACCACATGACTGAAGAACTGCCCGGCAACCACGGCGACTTGGAGGACCAGGACGCCGCCGTCCAGGAGGCCGCCGCGCTCGACACCGTGCTGCCGTACGCGCTGCTCGTCGGCCAGGAGGAGCTGCGGACCGCGCTGGAGATCGCCTATGTGTGTCCGGCCGTCGGCGGGGTGCTGGCCACCGGGCAGCGCGGCACCGCCAAGACCACGACCGTGCGCGCCTTCACGAAGATGGCGGTCGGCGGCCTGCCCGTGACGATGCCCATCGGCGCCACCGACGACCGGGTGCTGGGCGGCTGGCGGATCAAGGAACTCATGCGGGGCAGACCGCGCAAGTCCGACGGACTGCTCGTACAGGCGTCCCGCTCCAGGGCCCGCATGCTGTACGTCGACGAGATCAACCTCCTCGACGACTACCTGGTCAACATCATCCTGGACGCGGCCTCCACCGGCATCCTCGCCCTGGAACGCGACCACCGCTCCGAGCAGACCCAGCATGTGGAGTTCACGCTGGTGGGCACCATGAACCCGGACGAGGGCGGGCTGCGCCCCCAGCTCCTTGACCGTTTCGGCCTGGTGGCCACCGTCGAGTCCGAGTCGGAGGCCCGGCAGCGGCGGCGCATCGTGGAGACCGTGCTGCGCTTCGAGGCCGAACGGAGCGATCCCGGCTCCCGGTTCATGGCGGACGCGCTGCGGCAGGACGCCGAGAAGCGGGCCGAGCTGGACGCGGCGCGTCTGCGCCTCACCGGCATCACCTGCGGGCCCGAGGTCTACGCAGGCTGCGCCGCCCTCGCCGAGGGCTTCCGGCTGGCCGGGCACCGCGGGGAGATCGTCCTGCTCAGGGCCGCCCGAGCGCTCGCCGCGATCGAGGACGACCCGCACGTGTCGCCCGAGCACCTGCGCCGGGTCGCGAAACCGGCGCTCGTCCACCGCAGGGGGCGCGGCGACACGGGCACGCTCCCCGTGTGGAGCGAGGAGGACGACACCCTCGTACAGGAACTGCTCGCGGACGGCCGGGGCTGACCGTGCGGGACGGTATCGGCGAGGCCGCACGCAGGCCGGGGGACGGGGAGGCCGTCACCCGGGCCCTCACGCTCCTGTCCTGCCTCGCCACCGAACCCGGCGCGGGCGGCATCCTCTTCCTCGGCCTGGACCCGGAGCTGCTGCCCCCGCTCGGCGCCTGGCTCGCCGCGCACACCGGGGCCCCCGGAGCGGTCCGCACGCTGGGCTCATGGCTCGGTGAGGAGGACCTCTGGCTGCGTCTGAGACCGGGCGGTGACGGCCTGCGGCTCGTACCGGGGCTGCTGGTGGAGGAGGCGGAAGCCGCGGCCCCGGTGGTTCTCGTCCCCGACCTCTGCCAGGCGGGCCCCGCCGTCGTCCGTGCGGCCGTGACCCTGCTCGGTGCCGCCGCGGCCCATGTCGAGATGCACGGTCTCAGCCTCCGCTGGCACCCGCGCGCCCGCTGGCTGGCGGCCGCGGACCGCACCGAGGCCGCCCGGCTCTCACCGCACCTCCTGGACCGCTTCCCGCTGCGCGTCGAGGCGGAGCACCTGAACGAGGCGCTGTGGCGCCTCGGCACGGACCGCTTCTGGGACCTGCCCGCAGAACGCGAGGCCCTCCTCGCGGCACTGCCGGCCCTCCCGTACGTCCCCGGAACCGGCCGGCGGCCGCAGCCGACCGCGGAGGCACTCGACCTGGCGGTCGGCCTGGTCCCTCCGGACACGGGGATGCGCAGGGGACTGGCGCTGGCCCGGGTGGCGCGGGCGCTGGCGGTGCGGTCGGGGCAGACGCGGGAGGTCCGGGCCGAGCACATGACACAGGCCGCCGCGCTGCTCGGCATCACGCCACCCCCGCCCCGCCCGGACCGGAGCCCACAAGCGCCACCCGACCCTCCGAGCCGGGCTCCGGAGCCCGCCGAGGCACAGCCCACCCCGACCGCCACCCTCCCCACACCCGTCCCGGTGGCCGCCCCCGCCCCGCCCCAACCCCTGCCCGCGGCCCCGGCGGCCCCTCCCGCGACGGCGCCCCCGTACCCGGACCGGGACCCGTACCCGGAGGACGCACCGGACGCCCTGCCCCAGCTCGGCACCTTGCGACCGCCCGGCCGCCGGCGCAGCGCGGCCCGGCGGCTGCAGGGCCGCCCGGTCGGGACGATGCGCGCCCAGGACGTGCAGGATCTGGCGCTCGTGCCGAGCATGGTCCAGGCGGCCACGTCCCGGCTGCTGCGCCCGGAGCACCCCGAACACGCGAACCGTCCCCTCGCCCTGAGCGCCGTGGACCTGCGGCAGTACCGCCGTCGTCCGGAACCCGCGCACGCCCTGGTCCTGGTGGTCGACCACTCCTGCCGCGACTGGGACCCCGCCCCCGCCCTCGCCCCGCACCTGCGCTGGGCCTACGAGACGAACGCCGCCGTCACGGTCGTCGAGTTCGGCCACCGCACCGCCGGACTCGACCTGTGTGCCGAGCGCGTCCGCGTCCCCTCGCTGCTCGACCCGGCGGTCCTCGACACCTTCGACCGTGCGCCCGGCACCGCCAGCCCCCTCGCCCACGCCCTCGACCTCGGCATCCACGAACTGCGCCGCTTCCTGCGCCGCGGGCGTGCCGTGGTCGACGAGGCCCTGCTCGTCGTCGTCACCGACGGCCGCGGGAACGTACCCCTGGACGCGAGTCTGCGCGGCCGCACCCCGAGCGGAGTGCGACGCGAGGGCGTGACGGACGCCCTGCGGGTCGCGGCCACGGCCGCCACGCTGAACCGGCTGCGCGCGGTGGTCGTCGCCCCGGACCTCGACCAGTACCCCGAACTGCCCGCACAGCTCGCCCAGGCCCTCGGCGCGACCCTCGTCGTGGCGCCCCGGCGCAGCCCGGCGGAGCTGCCATGACCACGGAACCGCTGAGCCTGCGCGGCAGGCTGTACGCCGACGAGACACCCCCGGCGGAGCAGACGGCGAACGGCGCGGCGCACCCCGACGTCCGTGACCACAACGCCTCATACGACCTCGACGACGTCGAAGAACCCTCCGAAACACAGGGCTTCGACCCCGAGAACGCCGGGCTCTCCGCCGAACTGCCACCCGGCACCGCCCTGTTGTGCGTCAAGAACACCACCTACGCAGGCCGGCCCAGCTTCGAGCTGTACCTGCACCACCGGGGCAGGGTCCGCGGCGCGAACCGGCCCACCGACCTCGACCAGCGACGGCAGCCCGGGCTCGCCCCGGCCCGCCTGGTCGAACTGGCCGCGAAGTCCGGCTGGCGCGCCACCTACCGGCGCGTCAAGGGCTGGTGGCGCACGGAGACGGTACTGGCGGACTGGGTCGACCGACTGAGAGCGGCCGAGAACCCGCGGCTGGTCGTCTGGGACCACACCGCGCACGAGATCCCCTGGGAACTCCTGTACCGCCAGCCGCTGCACGAGACGTCCCCCGCGGACACGGGCGGCTGGATCGGCGCCACACTCCCGGTCATCCGCTGGACCACGGTGTACGACGCCTCCCGCGCCTGGCGCTACGACGCCCGGCCCCGCGACTGCCGGGGCGGCGTACTCGTCTACGAGGACCCGGAGTTCGCCGTCCCGGCGGACGGCGTGCGGCGGCACGAGGTCGGGGAGCGGTCCACGACCATGCGCCATCTGCACGCCCGCCTCAGGGAGAAGGAGACCGGCTTCGGCCTGCTCCTGATGCGCTGCCACGGCAGGTACTCCGAAGACGTCGACGAGTTCACGCTCGGCGGCGTCCCGTTCCCCGAACTCGACGAGGACTGGAGGATGCCGGCCCTGCGCGCCACCGGAGCCGCCGTGCTGATCAACTCCTGTGTCTCCGCCCGCCCCGTCGTCGACCGCCGCTACAACGCCGCCGTACCCCGCAACTTCGCCGAGATCTTCCTCCGCTGGGGCGCCGGCGCCGTGATCGCCACCCTCGCCGAGATCAGCAAGGTCCACGCCCACGACTTCGCGGCCCGGCTGGTCAGGAACGCACAGCGGGGGCCGGTCAACCTCGCCGACGCCCTGACCGCGCACCGCGCGGACTACGCCCGCGAGGCGGAGCAGGCGATCGCCGAGGGCGACGACCGCCGGTCCGAAGCCGCCATCGAGGCCTTCTTCACCAGCTTCATGTACGCCTACTTCGGCCACCCGGGCACGACGCTGGCCCTCCAGGCGCCGGAAGAACCGGAAGAACCGGAAGGGGACGAGGTCCCGTGACCACCACCCCTCCCGCTCCCTCCGTCAGTCTCAAACCCCTGGTGAGCTGGCCCCGGTCGGTCGAGGACGGGCGCAAGTACCTGGTCACCGTGGACGTCGAGTTCGACACCGAGTCGAGCCCGTGGCCGTACGACACCGAGGAGTACGAGATCGGCTGCATGCTCGAGGGCGGCTCCCGGCTCACGGTGGAGTCGGCCGGCGACACGACCCTGGTGCTGCACCGGTTCGGGGGGACGTACGGGTCCGCCCGCTTCGTGGTGTACGCGACGCGGGAGGGGCCGGCGGGGCTGCAGACCGAGCTGCGGCTGACGCTGATCACCGCGGGCGGAGTGCCGTTCCGGAGCGAGAGGCTGGCGGTTCGGGTCGGCGGGGCGGGGGTGCCGGCCGAGGACATCGAGGTGCCGTTGCCCCGGGAGACGCCGGTGACGGGCGGTACCGCGCAGGATCGGCAACCGACCGGGACCGTGATGGTCCTGACGGGGTCGGGACTGTTGGCCGGTGCGCTGAAGGGCCGGTTGGCCCATGTGGAGCGGCGTACGTTCGGAGTGCGCGCCCAGGTCGAGATCGGCGAACTGCGGGGCACGGCTTGGCGTGTGGCCCTGGTGAGGAGCGGCTCGTGGTCGCAGCGGGGGACCCGCGAGGTGCTGCACGGGATGGTCCATGACCTCCAGGTTCCGCTCGTCGTGTCGGTCGTGCAGGGGCGGGAGACGTGGCAGACGGACTACGGCGATGTCGTGGTGGCCACCGAGGTGCTGCAGGGACCTCGCAGCAGGCCCGTACGGCCGTCGTATCGCCTGGTCAGTGCTGCCCGAGAGGTGCTGGGGAGCAGCGTCCGCTTCCTGGCCACGGCTGCGGACGGCGAGAACGACGACTGCCTGACGACCGCGTACGCCGTGCCCGCCGCGGAGCATTTCACGGTCAGCGCCGTGGGTGACGCGGCGGCGGACCGGGCGGTGGAGGCCCTGGTCGCGGTGCTCGAAGCCGTCGACCCCGAGGCCGATCCGCTGGTGCTGCCGCCGGTGGTGGACGAGCTGCTCGGGCGGGACGAGGAACTGCGCGGGCTCCTGGACCTGTTGGACCCGGCAGGTGCCATGGTGGGAATGCCGAACGTCTCCGTGGTCACCGGCATGCCGGGCATCGGCAAGACCGCACTCGCCGTCGCAGCGGCCCACCAGGCCCTGATGCGCGGATGGTTTCCGGGGGGCATCCGGTTCCTCCCCGGCGGGTGCGATGCACAGGAGGCGCAGTACCACGTCGTGTCCTGGCTGCAGGACCGTACCGACCCCGCTCTCTTCGTGTGCGACGCACTGGACTCCTGGGACTGGCTGACCACGGTGGGGGACGCTTCCCTGCGGGCGCGTCTCCATGTCCTGGCCACCTCGCGCCGCAGGCCGAAGGAGTTCTCCCGTACGAAGACGCTGCTGCTGGATCCGCTGTCCGCCGAGGCTGCCGTGGTGGTTCTCGACCCGGACGGCAGCCATCCCGCCTCGGCGTCGCGCCTGGCCGAGCTGTGCGGCGGGGTGCCGCTGGCGCTGCGGCTCGCACGGTGGTTTCCACCGGGGCTGGAAAACCTCCTCGCCCGTGCGGAGGGACCGGGTGGAATCCTCGAGGCCCTCGATGACCTGGAGCAGGTCTACGAGGCCGAGTACCAGAGCCTGCCCCGTGAGCAGGCGCAGGCTCTGCGCCTGCTGGCACTGATTCCCGGCGATGACGTCGGCCGGGCCATGGCGGACAGCGTGCTGGGTGACACAGCGGACCGGTTGGAGCCCCTCATGGAGGCCGGTCTGGTCCTGCGCAACGAGGCGACCCGGCGTTGGCGCCTGCCGGCTCTGGTGCGCGCGTACGTCGAGTACCTGGTGCAACGGGACCCGGTGGCCCAGGCAGAGCGGGCCGAAGCCCGGGGAATCCTGGGTGCCTTCTGCACAGCACGGACGAAGGAAGCCGTCGATCGCCTGGGGCTGAGCGCCACAAAGCCCGGCACCGAGGGCCGGGAACGTATGGAACTGCCGGACGCACTGGCCTGGTTGGACGGCGAGCGCACGAACCTGACCGCGCTCGCCCTGGAACTGCCCGAGCCCGGCGGGCGGCCGGTCAGTGATCTCGTCCTCCGCCTGGGCATCCACCTGAACTGGCGAGGGTATTTCCACGACTGCATGGACTGCTGCAACGTGGCGCTCGTGCAGGAGGAGAGCCGCCGCACGCAGGCCGACCTGTGGAACCTGCTGGGTGCGGCCCTGAGCGGGGCGGACCGTCCGGACGAGGCGGTGGAGGCGTACCGGAAGGCGGCAGACCTCTTCACGGCTCTCGGCGACGAGGGGGGCCTCGCCGGTTCGCACAACGCCCTGGCCATGGTTCTTGCGGAACAGGGCGATCGGCACGCCGCACGGGAGACCCACCTCGGGGCACTGGACGTCTTCAGGTCCCTGGGGGACCGACTGGGACAGGCGGACGCCCTCATCAGCCTCGGCATGCTGTCCCTCCAGGGAGGCGAGTACGGCGAAGCCGGCGATTGCCTGAGCGAGGCCGCCCGGCTGTACGAGTCCGTCGGCAGCACGTTCGGCATGGCACACGCCTTGGTCGGGCACGCCGAGGCGCTCTGCAGGACCGGCGCCGCGGAAGAGGCCGTGAACGCCACCGCCCGAGCACAGTCGGTCTTCGCCACCCTGACCGACACCCAGGGCCAGGCCCGGGCCTGGGAGGTCCAGGCCGAGGCGTACGAGGTGCAGCTCCGCTACCAGGAGGCCCGCAGCACCTGGCATGCGGCCGCCGAGACCTACGCCCGCGCAGGGGACGAGGAGCGTGCCGAACGGGCCCGCGACCGTGGGCGGCTCCTTCACCGGCGCCCGGCCCGTGAGGAGACCCGTCTCCTCGTGACGGTGGCCACCGCCCCGTTCCGTTCCTCCTCCGTCCGCTGGGCCCTGCATGTGTCACGGGGCTCCGGCTGGGCGGCCCGGGGCGAGAGCACCTCACCCATGGGAGTCACCGACCTGCGCGCCGCCCTGCAGTCCGCGCTGGACGAGGCACTGCGTGCGGAAGACCCCGACCGGCTCGAATTCGCCCTGCCTCTTGGTCACTTCGACCTCGAACCGCACCGATGGGCGGCAGAACGAGGTCCCGGCCCGCAGTTGCTGGGTACCCAACTCCCCGTGGTGTTGCGCGACATGGCCCGAGCGGGCCGCCCCGAGACCGCATGGCTCTCCCGCTGGCGGGAACTGCGGAACGCGCATCGGCTCTCCGCCCAGCACATCCCCATCGCGGGGCCCGCGACGTCGTTTCCCGTCCCGCCCGACCGCATCCCCGTCCTGTGCGGCCCAGCCGCCCACGGCCGCGGCCGCGACCTCGTCTCCCGTCTCCTGAAGGACGGCCACGGTGTGATCCTGTGGACCGCGGCTCCCCACCCGAAGCGGTGCGGGCCGCAATGCCTGCGCCTGCGCGACGAGGCCGCCGCCCTGCTCTCCGACCTCGGCTCCCTAGCCGAACTCCCCCAAGAGCTTTGGCAGTTGCGCACCCTCGGCAGCGACCACCGCCTCTCCCTCCTCTACGACGACCCCGAGTCCCCCCTCCCCGCCGCGCGCCGACCCAGCACATGATCCGACACTCCGTGAACCGGCCATCGCCGTCGGTAACCGGCCACGGAACAGGCGGTTCCTGTACCCGATTGAGGGATCGTTTCACCCGTATGGATTAAAAGTGCTCAAGGAGGAAGAAGGGTTCATCCCGAGCCGCCTACGGTCCACGGATGAGCAGCAGCCCGGAGACCTCGCCCCGCATCACCGGCGCAGACCAGGCGCGCCGGGAGGCACGTGACCGTGCCGCTGCGCGCACGCTCGCGCAGCGGCCGCCCGGGCGCTACGAGCCGTATCTGGACGGGCTGTTCACCTACTGCCTGTCGGTGCTGTGCGACCACGACGCGGCGACCGCGGCCCTGGGCGAGGCCCTCGCGCTCGCCGAGAAGCGCCGCGGCCCCCAGGCGCCGGGGGACCGCCGCGCCTGGCTGTACGCACTGGCCCGCTGGGCCTGTCTGCGCAAGCTCGCGGAGGCCAAGCAGAAACGTCAGGGCACGCACGCGGCGGGCCGGCACAGCACCGAGAAGCAGCGGCCGGCAGAGCCCCCCGTCGCCGACGAGATCCAGGAGGAGCGCCGCCGCGAACTCGCCCTGCTGGCCTGGCCCGAGGCCGCCGGCACCAGCCCGGAGCAGCGCGAGGCGCTCGAACTCGCCGTACGCCACCACCTCACCGCCCACGAGGTCGCCGCCGTACTGGGCCTCGGCCTCGCCACCGCCCGCGAACTGCTGGCCTCCGCCGCCTGCGAGGTGGAGCGCACCCGCGCGGCCCTCGCCGTCGTCGAGACCGGCGGCTGTCCCGACGTCGCCCGGCTCACCGGCGACAACCAGCTGGTGCTCAGCTCGGCCCTGCGCAAGGAGCTCGTCCGGCACGTCGACGACTGCCCGCGATGTCGCCGCAGCGCCGAGCGTGCCGTCCCCGGCCGCTGGCCCGGCGCGACGATCACCCCCGCCGAGCTGCCCGTCCTCGAGGCGCCCCGTGCGGTCCTGCACATGGCGGTCACCCATCAGCCACGCGCGCGTGGCGGCGCTCTTCCCCGGTTCGACCGGCGCGGCTTCCCGATGGACCCGAAGGACCGCGCCGCCCGCCGCGACCGCCTACGCGCGCGTGCCGTCACGACGACGGTCGTCGCCACCGTGGTGGCGGCCCCCGTGTTCGCCCTGTGGGCCGCCTACCGGGGCTCCCCGGCCGAGGGCGCGGACGGCCGCTCCGCCACCGCCAGCGAGGCGCACGGCCCCGTCAGCCTCGGCGGCGAGGCGTCCGGCGGCTACGAGAACGCCGGCAACGCCAGCCCCCGGCCCGGCGGCGACTTCGGCCGAGGCCACCGGCGGCCCGACATCTCCGTGGAGGTCATCAGCGTCACCGGCCTCAGCGGGAAGAGCGCCGGACACCTCCAGGTGTCGGCAGGCCACGCCAGCGACACCACGCTCGTCACCCTCACCGCGACCGGCCCCGCGCCCGTGCACTGGTCCGCGTCGACGGGAGCCGCCTGGCTCTACCTCAGCCAGTCCTCGGGAACGCTCGCGCCCGGCGAGTCGTTGACGATCAAGGTGTACGTGGACCACCTGCGCGAGCCGTCCGGCCCATGGAGCGCACGCGTGGCCGTCTCACCGTCCGGGGCCGTCGTCTCCATCGAGGGCTACGGCGCCGCGCCCAGCCCGACCGCCCCCGGTCCGAGCAGCCCCGGCACCCCGCCGCCCTCGTCGGACCCGGCAACGACCCCGACCGTCTCGGCCCCCACCCCGAGCGCCCCGCCCTCGTCTCCCGCCCCTGATCCCACCCCCACCGACTCCGCCCCGTCCGACCCGAGTCCGACACCGCCGCCCGCCGACAGCGGGAATCCGAGCCCTACGGCGTCGTGAGCGCAGCCCGCGTCAGTCGACCGGGTCCGCCGGATGCGGCGCAAGCAGCGGCAGCTGCGCGGCCAGGCGCTGCTCGCACAGCTCCACGAGGCGGTCGTAGCCGGCCTTGCCCATCAGCTCGGTCAGCTCCGGTCGGTAGGACACGTACACCGGGTCGCCCGCGCCGTGCGCCGAGGTCGCCGACGTGCACCACCAGTGCAGGTCGTGGCCGCCCGGGCCCCAGCCCCGGCGGTCGTACTCGCCGATCGACACCTGCAGCACACGGGTGTCGTCGGGCCGGTCGATCCAGTCGTACGTCCGCCGCACCGGCAGCTGCCAGCACACGTCCGGCTTGGTCTCCAGCGGCTCGCGGCCCTCCTTCAGGGCCAGGATGTGCAGCGAGCAGCCCGCGCCGCCCGCGAACCCGGGCCGGTTCTGGAAGATGCAGGAGCCCTGGAAGGGACGGGTCTGACGGTCGCCGTCCTCGTCCTCGGACACCCAGCCGTGCTTCCTGCCCTCGTCATGGTGCTGCCAGATGTCGGGCGTGAGCCTCGCCACATGCTCGGCGACGCGCTTCTCGTCGTCCTCGTCGGAGAAGTGGGCGCCCAGCGTGCAGCACCCGTCGTCCGCGCGGCCCGCCTGGATGCCCTGGCAGCCGCTGCCGAAGATGCAGTTCCAGCGAGAGGTGAGCCATGTCAGATCGCACCGGAAGACCTGCTCGTCGTCCGCCGGATCCGGGAACTCCACCCACGCGCGTGCGAAGTCGAGGCCCTTCTCGTCCGCTTCTCTGGCCTTCTTCGACAGCTTCGCCGACTGCGGTGGTTTCACCTGCGGAGAACCCTTGGCGGACTCGGCTGCCTTGGCAGCCTTGGCAGCCTTGTCGTCCTTCGCCCTTTTCGTCTTTGGCACAGGACCAGCGTACGGGTCTCCCGGCGCCATCCCATACGGAGGACCGCCCAGGTGGCAGTAGCGTTCCGTACATGAGACTCGGTGTCCTCGACGTGGGATCGAACACGGTGCATCTGCTGGTGGTGGATGCGCACCCGGGCGCGCGCCCGCTGCCCGCGCATTCGCACAAGGCGGAGCTGCGCCTTGCCCAACTGCTCGACGAGAGCGGAGCGATCGGCCCCGAGGGGGTCGACAAACTGATCGCCGTTGTCCACGAGTGCCTGCAGGCCGCCGAGGACAAGGGTGTCGAGGACGTGCTCCCCTTCGCGACCTCCGCCGTGCGCGAGGCTGGCAACGCCGACGACGTCCTCGCGCGCGTGCAGGCCGAGACCGGCGTCGAGCTGCAGGTTCTCTCCGGCGAGGAGGAGGCCCGGCTCACCTTCCTCGCCGTCCGCCGCTGGTTCGGCTGGTCCGCGGGCAAGCTGCTCGTCCTCGACATCGGCGGCGGCTCCCTGGAGATCGCCTATGGCATCGACGAGGAGCCGGACGCCGCCGTCTCCCTCCCGCTCGGCGCCGGCCGCCTCACCGCCGGCTGGCTGCCCGGCGACCCGCCGGACCCGGAGTCCATAAGGGCGCTGCGCCGCCACGTGAGAGCGCAGATCGCCCGCACGGTCGGTGAATTCAGCCGCTTCGGCGCGCCCGATCACGTCGTAGCGACGTCGAAGACCTTCAAGCAGCTCGCTCGTATCGCGGGCGCGGCCCGGTCGACGGAGGGCCTGTACGTCCAGCGCGATCTGAAGCGCGAGTCCCTGGAAGCGTGGGTCCCGCAACTGGCGGGCATGTCGGCGGCCCAGCGGGCGGAACTGCCGGGCGTGAGCGAGGGCCGAGCGGGCCAGATACTGGCGGGCGCCCTGGTGGCGGAGGGCGCGATGGACCTGTTCGGAGTGGAGAGCCTGGAGATCTGCCCGTGGGCGCTGAGGGAGGGCGTGATCCTGCGCAAACTGGACCACATGGGCTCGGTGTGAGCGCCCCGTAGGGGCGCGGGGCTGTGACATCAGCGACTCCGTCGCGGGGCGCGAACAACCACAACCCACCCGCACTCGCCCGTGGCGAACCCCACAACGGCGAACCGGCGCACGGCCACAGCCAACCGCACCCCGTAACCTGTCGGCATGGCGGAGCCAGTCTGCATCCCGGATGCGAAGGTCGCGCTGTCCACGGCCTCCGTGTACCCGGAGTCCACGGCGACGGCCTTCGAGATCGCCGCGCGCCTCGGGTACGACGGCGTCGAGGTCATGGTGTGGACCGACCCGGTCAGCCAGGACATCGAGGCGCTGCGCAGACTCAGCGACTACCACCGCATCCCCATCCTCGCCGTGCACGCCCCCTGCCTGCTCATCACGCAGCGGGTGTGGTCGACGGACCCCTGGGTCAAGCTCCAGCGCGCCCGGGCGGCCGCCGAGAAGCTCGGGGCGACCACGGTCGTCGTCCACCCCCCGTTCCGCTGGCAGCGCCAGTACGCCCGTGACTTCGTCACCGGAATCTGGCGCATGGCGAACGAGACGGACGTGCGGTTCGCCGTGGAGAACATGTACCCCTGGCGCTACCGCGACCGCGAGATGCTCGCGTACGCGCCCGACTGGGACGTGACGAAGGAGGACTACCGTCACTTCACGATCGACCTCAGTCACAGCGCCACGGCCCGCTCCGACGCGCTGCACATGGTCGACCGCATGGGCGACCGCCTCGGCCACGTCCACCTCGCCGACGGCAGGGGATCGGCCAAGGACGAGCACCTCGTTCCTGGCCGCGGCAACCAGCCCTGCGCCGAGCTGCTGGAACATCTCGCCCTGACCGGTTTCGACGGTCACGTCGTCATCGAGGTCAACACCAGGCGCGCCATGTCCGGCGCCGAACGCGAGGCCGATCTGGCGGAGGCGCTGGCCTTCACCCGCCTCCACCTCGCCTCCGCGGTGAGGGTGCCCAGACCGTGAGCGAGGCCCCCGACCCGACTGCCCGCCGCCGCGGCCGGCGGCCCCGTACCGAGTCCGCCGACACCCGCGACCGCATCCTGACCGTGGCCCGTGAGGAGTTCTCCGAGCGCGGGTACGAGAAGACGTCCGTACGGGGCATCGCCAAGGCGGCCGGTGTGGACTCGGCGCTGGTGCACCACTACTTCGGCACCAAGGAGCAGGTCTTCGAGGCCGCGATCGAGGTCGCCTTCGCGCCCGCGCTGAACGCGCCGGAGGCGCTCGCCGACGGTCCGGCGGACGGCGTCGGCGAACGGCTCACCCGCTTCGTCTTCGGCATCTGGGAGAACCCCACCACCCGTACGCCCCTGCTGGCGATCGTGCGCTCCGCCGTCAACAACGAGGCCGCGGCCGCGGTCTTCCGCCGGCTGATCGCCTCCCAGCTGCTGCGTCGCATCGCCGCCCAACTGGACCGGCCGGACGGGGAGCTGCGCGCCGAGCTGGCGGCCGCTCAGCTGGTGGGGTGCGCGATGATGCGATACGTGATCAAGGTGGAGCCGCTGGCGTCGGCGGACGTGGAGCAGATCATCGCGCGGGTGGCGCCGGTGGTGCAGGGGCACCTGACCGGGCCCTGACGCCGCGCGAGGCTCCCAGCCCCTCTGATGCTCTCTGAACGAGACATGCATCCCGCATTCCGGACACAGTGTCCATCCCTTGGAGCAACGGGCGTACGCTCGACTCAGTCAGAACTCTCCGAAGGAGCGAGCGACGATGCCCGAGCTGAGGTCCCGCACAGTCACCCACGGCCGCAACATGGCGGGCGCCCGCGCCCTTATGCGCGCCTCCGGTGTACCCGGCGCGGACATCGGCCGCAAGCCGATCATCGCGGTCGCCAACTCCTTCACGGAGTTCGTGCCGGGCCACACCCATCTGCAGCCGGTCGGCCGGATCGTCAGCGAGGCGATCACCGAGGCGGGCGGCATCCCGCGCGAGTTCAACACGATCGCCGTCGACGACGGCATCGCGATGGGCCACGGCGGCATGCTGTACAGCCTGCCCTCCCGCGACCTGATCGCGGACAGCGTGGAGTACATGGTCGAGGCGCACTGCGCCGACGCCCTGGTCTGCATCTCCAACTGCGACAAGATCACGCCCGGCATGCTGATGGCGGCACTCCGCCTGAACATCCCGACGGTCTTCGTCTCCGGCGGCCCCATGGAGTCCGGCCGCGCCACCCTCGTCGACGGCACGGTCCGCACGCTCGACCTGGTCGACGCGATCTCGGATGCCGTGAACGACAAGATCTCGGACGAGGACATCCTCCGGATCGAGGAGAACGCCTGTCCGACCTGCGGCTCCTGCTCCGGCATGTTCACCGCCAACTCGATGAACTGCCTGACCGAGGCCATCGGTCTCTCCCTGCCCGGCAACGGCTCGGTCCTGGCCACCCACACGGCCCGCAAGCAGCTCTACGTCGACGCGGCCCGCACCGTCATGGACATCACCCGCCGCTATTACGAGCAGGACGACGAGACGGTCCTGCCGCGCTCGATCGCGACCTTCTCCGCCTTCGAGAACGCGATGGCCCTCGACATCGCGATGGGCGGCTCGACCAACACGATCCTGCACCTGCTGGCCGCGGCCCAGGAGGCGGGCGTCCCGTTCGGCCTGGAGGAGATCAACGAGGTCTCGCGGCGCGTGCCGTGCCTGGCGAAGGTGGCGCCGAACGTCGCGAAGACCCGCACGTACTACATGGAGGACGTGCACCGCGCCGGCGGCATCCCGGCCCTGCTGGGTGAACTGCATCGCGCGGGTCTCCTCAACGAGGACGTCCACGCGGTCCACAGCCCGTCCCTGGCGGACTGGCTGAAGACGTGGGACGTGCGAGGCGGCTCCCCGTCCCCCGAGGCCGTGGAACTGTGGCACGCGGCCCCCGGCTGCGTCCGCTCCGCCGAGGCCTTCTCCCAGTCCGAGCGCTGGGAAGCGCTGGACGAGGACGCGGCGGAGGGCTGCATCCGCTCCGCCGAGCACGCGTACTCGAAGGACGGCGGCCTCGCGGTCCTCAAGGGCAACCTCGCCGTCGACGGCTGCGTGGTCAAGACGGCCGGCGTCGACGAGTCGATCTGGACCTTCGAGGGCCCGGCGGTCGTCTGCGAGTCGCAGGAGGAGGCCGTCGAGAAGATCCTCAACAAGCAGGTGACCCACGGCGACGTGGTCGTCATCCGCTACGAGGGCCCCAAGGGCGGCCCCGGCATGCAGGAGATGCTCTACCCGACGTCCTTCCTCAAGGGCCGCGGCCTCGGCAAGACCTGCGCCCTGATCACCGACGGCCGCTTCTCCGGCGGCACCTCCGGTCTCTCGATCGGCCACGCCTCGCCGGAGGCGGCCTCCGGCGGCACGATCGCGCTCGTCGAGGACGGCGACCGCATCCGCATCGACATCCCGAACCGCACGATCGAGCTCCTCGTCGACGACGCCGAGCTCGCCCGCCGCGAACAGGCCCTGGGCGGCGTGTACGCGCCCAAGAGCCGCCAGCGCAAGGTGTCCGCGGCCCTGCGGGCCTATGCGGCGATGGCGACCAGCGCGGACAAGGGCGCGGTGCGGGACGTTTCGAAGCTGGGCTGAACACTGCTCTTCCGAGAGGGCCGTCCCCTGCGGGGCGGCCCTCTCGCGTGTTACCAGGCCGCCGGATTGCGGGCGTCCACGGCGAAGACGGTGCCGTCGGGCGCGGTGGCGTAGACGTGGCCGTCGGCGACGACGGGTGTGGGGACGGTGGCCATCACCTCGTCCTGGCTCCTGCCCAGACGAGCCGGAGTCTGCCCTTCCAGGATCCCCTTGCGGGCGTCCACGGCGAGCAGCCGTCCGTCGGCGGCGCTGACGTAGACATGACGGTCGTCGGAGACCGGTGCGGAACCCCGGCTCACCGAGGTCTCGATGGTCCACAGCTGCTTGCCCGTGCCCGTGTCGACGGCTTCCAAAGAACCGCCGGTGGCCAGCAGATGGACCACGCCCTCGCGCACGCCGGCACGGGCGCTCGTGAGGGGGAGGGACAGCCCCACCCTGCGTGCCGCCCTGGACCGGGGGTCGTAGCGGACCACCGCCTGTGTGTCGCCGTAGACCCCGCCGACGGCTATGAAGAAGACGGAGCCGCCCGAGGAGCCGCAGGGCTGCAGAGCGCCCTTCAGCCGGGCGTCCCACCGCACCTGGCCCGTGACGGGATCCACGGCGCTCACGCGGGTGCTCGACCCGTCGTCGGAGACGCTCGCCAGGTACGCCGGCAGATCACCGGCGAAGGAGGAGAAGGCCAGCGCCTTTTGCCATGGTACCGTCCGGGACCACCTGGTGGTGCCGGACGCGCTGTCCACGCCGGTGACCGTGCCGTCCGCACGGACCAGCAGAAGCATGCTCCCGGCCGGCTGCACCGAGTCGTACGCCGGCACCTTCCGCTCCCAGCGTGCCTTGCCCGAGGCAGGATCGAGCGCTTCCAGATGCCGGCCACGGTCGGCGAGCGGCAGCTGCACGAGACCACCCGACAGGACCGGCGGAGCGATCCAACGGGTGGTGTCGGTGCGGTGGCGCCACAGCACACGGCCGTCCGAGGGGTCGAGGGCGAACACCACGCCGGGCTGGGCACAGAGCAGCTTTCCCGCTCCGTACGAACACCGGACCGGCCCCTCGCCTCCGGACACGGGCTTCGCCGTCCACGCCCGGAACCCCGCGGGGGACGCGGTGGGCGCCCTGCCGTGCGACGGGGCGGGTGAGTCACCGAGCAGCTGAACGGTGGCGAGCAGCCCGCCTGCCACGAGCACGAGCGCCCCGGCCGCCATCAGCATCTTCTTGCGCAGGCGCCCCCTGGACGGCCGCTGCGGCTCCGACTCCGGCGCTTCGACACGGGGTTCCGGAGCCGGCGTGGCCTCGACCGTCCGCCGCTGCGCCGGTATGAACGCCTGCGTGTCGTACGAGGCCGCAACCGACCGCAGTTCACGCATCAGCTCGTCCGGGGTGGGCCGGTCCTCCGGCTCCTTGGCGAGGCAGCGCACCACCAGCGGCGAGAGGTCCTCCGGTACGCCGGTCAGGTCCGGCTCGTCGTGCACGACCTGGTAGGCGACCACGTACGGACTGTCGGAGTCGAACGGGCCGCGGCCCGTCGCCGCGTGCACCAGCACGGACCCGAGCGCGAAGATGTCGGCGGCCGGCCCGACCTCCCGGGGCCGCCGGAACTGCTCGGGCGCCATGAACGGCGGAGTACCGATCAACTTCCCGGTCTCGGTCCGCAGTTCGCTGTCCTTTGGCCGAGAAATGCCGAAGTCGATGACCTTCGGCCCGTCCTCGGCGAGCAGCACATTGCTCGGCTTCAGGTCCCGGTGCACCACTCCGACCCGATGGATGTCGCGTAGTGCCTCGGCCAGTCCTGCCATCAGCCGGCGCAGCTGCGCCGGGGGCATCGGACCGTTCCGCTTCACATGATCGGAGAGGGTCGGTCCCGGTATGAACAGCGTGGCCATCCAGGGCCGTTCCGCTTCCGGATCGGCGTCGACGACGGACGCCGTGAAGGCGCCGCTCACCCGCCGTGCCGCCGCCACCTCCTGTCGGAAACGCCCCCTGAACTCAGGGTCCTTGGCGAACTCGGCATGCACGACCTTCACCGCGAGCTTCATGCCGGAGGTGCTCCGCGCGAGGTGCACGACACCCATGCCGCCCGAGCCCAGACACGACTCAAGACGGTAGTGACCCGCGTACTCGGGAAGTTCCGCTTCCGCGCCCGCCCCGGTGTTCTGCTGCGGCGCCATGGAACCACCCCCGTACTGTTCGTCCGCGCGCGACGCACGGAGCCTAGTCGATGACTCGTGCGATACGGAGGCGGCTTGCTAGCGTTCGCGTGCCAGTTGCGTACATGTGTTTCATGGCGTGTTTTAGGGGAATCAACGGGACCCCATGGCTTTCATGGGGCACAACGGGGGAGGTTTTTCATGTCTGTTGACCGCATCGACGAGACCGGGAGAGGCGAGGGGGAGTCCGTCACGACGGCAGCCGCCGTGACGGCGTCCGTGCACTACTACTCGGTGGCACCGGGCGTCCGCCTCAATGTCCGCAGCGGCCCGGGGACCCAGTACAGCATCGTCCGGATCCTGCCCGAAGGCGCGAAGGTCCCGATCTACTGCCAGACCCCGGGCACGTGGGTGTCGGGTCCGTACGGCACCTCGGACATCTGGGACAACATCGACGACAACCAGTTCGTCTCGGACGCCTACGTCCTCACCGGCAGCGACGGCTATGTGGCCCCCCAGTGCGGTTGACCCACAACCTGAAAGATCATGCTGAATTCGCGGAGCCGTAGATCCGCCCTGCTCGCGCCGCCGGTGCCCTTCTCATGGTGATGGGCTCGGCAGCCACAGCGAACGCGGCGAATGTACCCACCTACCCGACCGCTCCAGGGGTCCGGCTGAATGTTCGCAGCGGACCGGGCACGAACTACACCAGCGTGCGCGTCCTGCACGCGGACACGAGGGTCCCGATCCTCTGCCGGACGCCGGGCACGACGGTCTCCGGCTACTACGGCACGTCGAACATCTGGGACAACACCGGCAGCGACGGCTACGTAGCCTCCCGCTGCGGCTGATCCCATGGGGAGCCCGCGCACACCCGGAGCCATAATCGTCCCGTGAACGACGAAACCGGCACCGACGACACCGCGGGCTCCGCCGGCGGCCCCCGCCCAGAACCCCTGCGCTTCTTCGGCACCACCTGGGTGAACCACGACAACGGCTACACATCCCGCCGCATCGGGGTGGCCGCCGGTTCCCTCGTGGCGGCCGCCGCCTCCTGCGTGGTCCTCCGCCTCGCCTACCAGGGCCTCCAACTCGCCGACAGCGGCGCCTTCGTGACCGTCCTCATCGTCGCCATGTTCGCGATCTGCAGCGCCCTCGCCTTCCGCAACACCTGGGACGGCTTCGTCAAGCGCCCCGACCCCGCCCGCCAGGCCTCCCTCCGCGGCCTCCTGGCCATCGGCTTCGTCGGCTCCCTCCTCGCCTACTTCTTCCGCTCCCTCACGGAGGCCCCCGGCGAAACACTCCACCGCGAGGAGTACGAGGCAGCCCTCACCCAACACAAGAACCGCACCACGCGCCGCACGGGCAACCCGTCGAAGAGACGCCGCCGCTCCTGAGCCGTCGCTTCGATCGGCTGGCGCCGGGCTGTCGGGGGCTACTGGGCGCAGGCGGTCGGGCAGCGCCCCGTAGGGGCGCGGGGGTGTGCTGATCTGCGGCTACCGCCGCGCCGGCGCGATCAGCAACGACGAACCCGCAGACAACAGACGGCACATCGCCACACAGTCGCCGCAGGGCCGCCACAAGCAGTGTCGCCGGGCCGCGCACGAGGTCGAACGGATCGTCGAACCTGCGGCTGTCATGGGCCGCCGCCCAACGGTCAAGTCCTGCCCGCGGTCTCAACCAGCCGGCCGCTGCAAGCTCGGCGCGCAGGACAGACCCGCCCGCCGGGGGCGTGGTTCTCTCACCGAAAACTCGCTGCCCCCTGCACCCAACCCGAGCCACCATGGCCTCATGACCGCCTCCTCGCAGCCCACCCGCGCCCACTCCTTCAACGCCGCCGCAGCCCAGTACGCCGCCAACCGCCCCTCCTATCCACCGGCCCTCTTCGACGCCATCGAGGATCTGACAGGCCGCCCCCTCCAGGGCGCCCGCGTCGCGGACATCGGCGCCGGCACGGGCATCGCGACCGCGCTGCTGGCCGCCCGCGGCGCGGACGTCGTCGCCGTGGAGCCCGGCGACGGCATGGCCGTCGAGTTCCGCCGCGCCAACCCCGGCCTCCCGATCGTGCGGGGCAACGGCAACGAGCTGCCGCTCGCCACCGCCTCCGCCGACCTCCTCACCTACGCCCAGGCCTGGCACTGGACCGAGCCCGCCCGCTCGGTCCCGGAGGCCCTGCGCGTGTTGCGGCCGGGCGGAGCACTGGCCCTGTGGTGGAACACCACCGACCTCGACGTCCCGTGGCAGGTTGCCCAAGCCGACCGCCTGGCACGCCACTTCGGCATCAGGCGCGAGGTCGACAGGACCGGCAACGGAGCCCCCGTCGCTCTCGCCGACCCGACCGGCGCCCTCGATTTCACCCGCCGTCATGTCCGCTGGAGCCGCCCGGTCACCGTCGACACGCACCTCGCCAACATCGGCAGCCACTCGATGTTCCTCGTGCAGAGCGAGGAACGCCGGGAGGCCATCCTCGGCGACGAACGCGACCATCTCCTCGCCGCCTTCCCGGACGGGATGCTGGAGGAGGCCTACGTCGTCGACCTGCTCGTGGCCACCAACTCATGACCCCGCGCGGCGGCCCACCCCTCCAGGGCCGCCGCACAGGCATGGTCGACATGCCGCAGCCCGCCCAACTCCAGCCGCACCTCCCGGTCGTGCGGCAGTGCCTCCAACGCGTCCAGCAGCTTCGGCAGCCGCAGGAACGTCGCATGCCCCAGCACCCGTACGACGATCCCTGCCTCGCCCCGGTCCTCGGTCTCCACATGCACATGGCTGATGTCCCACGCCGTCTTCGCCACTGCCAGCGTCAGCCCCACCAACACCCCCTCCAACAGATTCCCCAGCACGATCGCCCCAGCCGTCACCGCCAGCACCACGACCTCCCCGCGGTGCTCGCGCCACAGCACCCGGACCTCCCGCACCGGCAGGAGCCTGCACCCGGCGTGCACCAGCAGCGCGGCCAGCGCCGCCACCGGAATCAGCCCGAGCACCCCGGGCAGGACGACCGTGAACAGCAGCAGCCACCCCCCGTGCAGCACCTGCGAGGCCTTGGTCCGCGCCCCCGCCTGCACGTTCGCCGCACTCCGCACGATCACCGCCGTCATGGGCAGGGCCCCCAGCACCCCGCACACCGCGTTCCCGGCGCCCTGCGCCATCAGCTCCCGGTCGAAGTCCGTCCGCGGCCCCCGGTGCAGCCGGTCCACCGCCGCCGCGCTGAACAACGACTCCGCCGACGCGATCAACGCGAACGCCACAACGGTCCCGATCACCCCCACTTCCGTAAGCCGCCCGAAGTCCGCCACCCCCGGCACCCGCACCGCATCGACGAGCCCCCGCACCTCGACCCGCCGCACATCCAGGCCGAACACCCCGGTCACCGCCGACACCACCGCCACCGCGACCAACGGCGCAGGCACCACCCGCGCCCCCCTGCGCCAACGCGGCCACAGCAGCAATACGGCAATCGTGGCACCTGCCACTGACAACGCCCCCGGATCCACCCGCCCGGGCAGCCACACCAGCCCGGCGATCTTCCCCGGCCCGCTCGCCGGTGCGGCCGCGTCGCCCATCGCATACACCTGCCCGGCGACCAGGAGCAGCCCGATCCCGGCGAGCATCCCCTGCACCACGGCCACGGACACGGCCCGGAACCACCGCCCGAGCCGCAGCGCCCCGAGCCCCAGCTGCACCAGCCCGGCCCCGAACACCAACACGCCGAGTGCCTGGACGCCGTACGTGTCGACGGCCTCGTAGACGAGCACCGTCAGGCCCGCGGCCGGCCCGCTCACCTGCAGGCTGCTGCCGGGCAGCGCCCCGGCGACCAGTCCGCCGACGATCCCGGTGACCAGCCCCAGCTCGGCGGGGACCCCGGAAGCGATGGCCATGCCCACACACAGCGGCAGTGCGACCAGGAAGACGACCAGCGAAGCGAACAGATCGGCCTTGCGTACGCGATAGCGCATGACAACAGCACCTCCGTCGGTGAGGGGAGATGCGTGGGCGCCGAGCCGGGGGAGGGCGCGGCGAAGTGAAATCCATTGTCAGGAGCGGGAGTTGGTTCCCCATCCGGTTCGTGTTTCCGGCCCGTGAACGCGGAGGCGCGCGGACCGGACTCTCCACCTCCGATCACGCCGCCACGCGCCTGCGCCACAGAACGCACCCCCCGGGGGGAATTGCTTGACGACGCTGCCGCTCCGGAGCATTATTCATCGCATGATGAATTATTCCGAAGGTGGCTCGGTGGATCCCCCTGCCGCCCCTGCTCCCGCCGTCCGGGCCGAGGGCCTCACCGTCGTCCGCGGCCCCCGCACCGTCCTGCGCGGCCTCGACTTCACCGTCCCGCGCGGCCAGATCACCGGCCTCCTCGGCCCCTCCGGCTGCGGCAAGTCGACCCTCATCCGCTCGATCGTCGGCACCCAGGCCAAGGTCACCGGCACCCTGGAGGTCCTGGGCAGCCCGGCCGGCCACCCCACCCTCCGCACCCGCATCGGCTACGTCACCCAGGCCCCCTCCGTCTACGACGACCTGACGGTCCGCCAGAACCTCGACTACTTCACCGCGATCCTCGCCCCGGGCCGCTCCGCCTCCGACCGCCGCCACGAGATCGACCGCGTCCTCACCGACGTCGACCTCACCTCCCACGCCGACGCCCTCGCCGGCAACCTCTCCGGCGGCCAGCGCAGCCGCGTCTCCCTGGCGGTCGCCCTGCTGGGCACCCCCGAACTCCTGGTCCTCGACGAACCCACCGTCGGTCTGGACCCGGTCCTCCGCCGCGACCTGTGGACCCTCTTCCACTCCATCGCAGCCGACCGCGGCGCGACCCTCCTCATCTCCTCCCACGTCATGGACGAGGCCGAGCGCTGCCACCGCCTCCTGCTGATGCGCGAGGGCGAGATCCTCGCCGACGACACCCCCGAGGCCCTGCGCACCCGCACCGGCTCCGAAACCGTCGAGGGGGCCTTCCTGCATCTGGTCGACGAGGCGGCCGCCGCCGCCCGCGAGAAGGAGACCACCCGATGAGCACGACGACCACGACCGGTACGGCGACCACACCCGCCCGCACCGGCGCCCTGAACGCCTCCCGCACCGCCGCCACCGCGGCCCGGGTCCTGCGACAGCTCCGCCACGACCCGCGCACCATCGCGCTGATGCTCGTCATCCCCTGTCTGATGCTGTTCCTGCTGCGCTACGTTTTCGACGGCAGCCCGCACACCTTCGACAACATCGGCGCCTCACTCCTCGGCATCTTCCCCCTCATCACGATGTTCCTGGTCACGTCCATCGCCACCCTGCGCGAACGCACCTCGGGCACCCTCGAGCGCCTCCTCGCCATGCCGCTGGGCAAGGGCGACCTGATCGCGGGCTACGCCCTCGCCTTCGGCGCCCTCGCGATCATCCAGTCCGCCCTGGCCACGGGCCTCGCTGTCTGGTTCCTCGGCCTGGACGTCACGGGCAGCCCCTGGCTGCTCCTCCTGGTCGCCCTCCTGGACGCCCTCCTCGGCACCGCCCTCGGCCTCTTCGTCTCGGCCTTCGCCGCCTCCGAATTCCAGGCGGTCCAGTTCATGCCGGCCGTGATCTTCCCCCAACTCCTCCTCTGCGGCCTGTTCACCCCGCGCGACAACATGCACCCGGCCCTGAAGGCGATCTCCGACGTCCTGCCCATGTCCTACGCCGTGGACGGCATGAACGAGGTCCTCAAACACACGGACATGACCGCCAACTTCGTCCGCGACGTCCTGATCGTGGCGGGCTGCGCCCTGCTCGTACTCGGCCTGGGAGCCGCAACACTGAGGCGAAGGACAGCGTGACGGAGCGGGCCGGCACGGTGCATGCCGGGCAGGCGCTTCAGCCCGTCCGGCGTCTGAGGCCGCTCTTGCCCTCCCGATCCCCCACCCACCCGCCGGGTGCGGGCCACGGGGGACGGATTCCGGCGCCGGTCGGCACACTCCAGCCCGTCCGGCGTTTGAGGACGAGGCCGTCCAGGCCGATCGGGGGTCCAGGGGGCGGAGCCCCCTGGCGGGGCCGAAGGGGCAGCGCCCCTGGGACGGGACGGGTAGGGGCGGCGGGGCGAGGAAATCCCGACGGCCACCCGCAGGGCAACATCCCGCCCACCGGACACCCGAGCCACCCACCCACCCCCGGTGCGACGATGTACCCCGGACGACGCACCCCCGGAGGGCACCTAAGCCATGACCCAGAAAGTCGCAGTCCTCGGCACCGGCAAGATCGGCGAAGCCCTGCTCAGCGGAATGATCCGCGGCGGCTGGGCCCCCGCCGACCTCCTGGTCACCGCCCGCCGCCCGGAGCGAGCCGAAGAACTCCGCACCCGCTACGGCGTCACCCCGGTCACCAACCCGGAAGCCGCCAAGACCGCCGACACCCTGATCCTGACGGTCAAGCCGCAGGACATGGGCACCCTCCTCGACGAACTCGCCCCGCACGTCCCCGCCGACCGCCTGGTCATCAGCGGCGCCGCCGGCATCACCACAGCCTCCATCGAGGACCGCCTCGCCACCGGCACCCCGGTCGTCCGCGTCATGACGAACACCCCCGCCCTCGTCGACGAGGCCATGTCCGTCATCTCCGCCGGCAGCCACGCCACCGCCGACCACCTCGCCCACGCCGAGGAGATCTTCGGCGCCGTCGGCAAGACCCTCCGCGTCCCCGAGTCCCAGCAGGACGCCTGCACCGCCCTCTCCGGCTCCGGCCCGGCGTACTTCTTCTACCTGGTCGAGGCCATGACGGACGCCGGCATCCTGCTCGGCCTGCCCCGCGACAAGGCCCACGACCTGATCGTCCAGTCCGCGATCGGCGCCGCCACGATGCTCCGCGACAGCGGCGAACACCCGGTCAAGCTCCGCGAGAACGTCACGTCCCCCGCGGGCACGACCATCAACGCCATCCGCGAACTCGAGAACCACGGCGTCCGGGCCGCCCTCATCGCCGCCCTCGAAGCCGCCCGCGACCGCAGCCGCGAACTCGCCTCCGGCAAGAAGGACTAGAACCTGTCGTTCGGATCAGCTCGGCGTCGCGAGGTCTGGCACGCACTCCCCCACTGCCTTAAAGGGCGTGGGGGGACCCCAGCCGCGTTGTCGTCACTCTCCCCCACTCTCGACTTCGCTCGAGCGGGGGGACCCCCATGACCCCGCTCGGGGGAGCCGGGAAGCGCTGTTGGCTATGGCCGACCTGATCCAAACGACAGACCCTGGCGCCCACCGGGGGCGGTCACCCCGCCGCGTCCACCACCTCCTTCGTGGCCACCACACGCGCAAAACCGCCCCCGTGCAGCGACACCGCCGACGCCTGCGCAACCTCGTCGGCACTGCGCCGCCAGCCGAACGGCCCCTCCAGATCGAAGGTGTACGTCGCGTCATACGCGACCACCACGTCGTATCCCAGATTGCCGCCCATCCGGGCCGTCGTCTCCACGCACATATTGGTCTGGATCCCGGCCACCACGATCTGCGAAATCCCCTCCGCCTTCAGCCAGGCACCCAGATCCGGCGTCCCGTAGAAGGCCGAGTTCACGGTCTTCGTGATCAACAGCTCAGCTGCACCGGCCCCCCTGCCACGCCGCCGCTCCACGTACTCCTTGAACCCGTTCCCCTCGTACCCCGGCCGCAGCGGCGACCGGGGCTTCGGCGAGTCATGCCGTACGAAGACGACAGGCCGCCCCGTCGCCTGCCACACGTCGATGAGCGAAGCGATGTTGTCATCGGCCTCCGGGTTGTTCCGCGGTCCCCAGAAGTCGGCCTCGTCGAAGCCCTTCTGTACGTCCACGACCACCAGCGCTGCGTTCTCTGCGATCTCCATGCCCACGATCCTGCCGCCGGGAGCACCACCGCCCCAGAGGGTGAAAAGCCAGCGATCGATGCTTTACTGCCACCCATGGAGAACGCCGCAGTGGACACCTATCGCGTCGCCCTCGTCGCCTTCCCCGGCATCCGCGCCTTCGACGTCTCCGTCATCACCGAGGTCTGGGGCACCGACCGCACCGACCGCGGCGCCCCCGCCTTCGACCTGCGCCGAGTCGCCGCCGACACCAGCACCCCCGTCCCCATGCGCGGAGGCATGACCCTCCACCCGGACCGCACCCTCAGCTGGCTGTCCCGCGCCGACCTGATCGTGATCCCCGGCCTCGACGACCACCTCACACCCGCACCCACCCCTGTCCTCGACGCGCTCCGACGCGCACACGCCCGCGGCACCACCATCGCGGCCCTCTGCGGTGGCGCCTTCACCCTCGCCCAGGCCGGCCTCCTCGACGGCCGCCGCGCCATCACCCACTGGAACCTCGTCAGCCTCCTCCGCTCACACCACCCCCAAGTCACCGTCGTCCCCGACGCCCTGTTCATCGAGGACGACAACCTCTGGACCGCAGCCGGAACCGCAGCCGGCATCGACCTCTGCCTCCACCTCGTCCGCCGGTCCCACGGCGCCGAAGCCGCAGCCACCATCGCCCGCTCGATGGTCACCGCCCCCTTCCGCACCGGCACCCAGGCACAGTTCATCGAGCACCCCACACCCCGCGCGGACCGCGACGCCGACACCCTCGCCGCCGTACGCGAGCACGCCCTGCGCCACCTGCACGAACCGCTCACCGTCGCCGACCTGGCCGCCCGCGCAGGCATGTCCCCACGCAGCTTCGCCCGCCACTTCACCGCGCAGACCGGGACGCCCCCGCTCCGCTGGCTCCTCGACCAGCGCATCGCCGCAGCGCAGAAACTCCTCGAACGCACCGACCTGCCCATGCCCGAAGTAGCCCGCCGCGCCGGCTTCGGCAGCGAGGTCACGATGCGCCAGCACTTCGCATCGCGCCTCGCCACCAGCCCGCGGGCCTACCGCGCAGCGTTCAGCACCACACCGGCACCGGTATCAGAAGCAGCCGGCAGCAACCCGATCGCGCGATAAGCGGCATCCACGGTCGGCCGGGCCGACGCCCGCGCCCTCTCCGCACCATCCCGCAGCACCCCCTCCACATAGCCGGGATCAGCGCACAGCGCCCTGTGCCTCTCCTGTACGGGCCTGAGGAGCTCGACCACGGCCTCCGCGGTGTCCTTCTTCAAGGACCCGTACGACTCGTACACACCGCTCAAGGCCTCCGGGTCCCCACCCGTGCACGCCGCCAGGATCTCCAGCAGATTCGTCACGCCGGGCCGCTCCTCCCGGTCGTACACGATCTCCCGCCCACTGTCGGTCACGGCCCGCATGACCTTCTTCCGCACCACGTCCGGCTCGTCGAGCAGATAGACGATCCCCGGCCCGGAGTCGTCCGACTTCCCCATCTTCGACGTCGGTTCCTGCAGATTCATGACCCGTGCCGCGACCACAGGAAGCGTTGCCTTCGGCACCACGAACGTATGTCCGTACCGCTGGTTGAACCGCACCGCCAGATCCCGGGTCAGCTCCACGTGCTGCGCCTGGTCGTCCCCCACCGGCACCTCGTCCGCCCCGTACACCAGGATGTCCGCTGCCATCAGCACCGGATAGGTCAGCAGGGACAGCCGCACACTCCCACCCCGCTCGCGCTCGCGCGCAGCCTTCTCCTTGTACTGGATCATCCGCCGCATCTCACCGTCGGTCGCCACACACTCGAGGACGTACGACAGCCGCGTGTGCTCATCGACATGACTCTGTACGAACACGGTGCACAGCGCCGGATCCAGCCCCACGGCCAGCAACAGCGTCGCCGCCTGCCTACTGAGCCTGCGCACCCGCGCGGGATCGTGGTCCACGGTCAGCGCATGCAGATCGACGATGCAGAACAGCGCATCCGCCCGGTGCTGGTCCACCGCGGCCCACTGCCGCATGGCTCCCAGGTAGTTCCCCAGCGTCAGGTGCCCGGTCGGCTTGACCCCGCTGAAAACCCGCGTCATCTCTTCTCCACCTCCTGGTCGAGACCGCCGTCCCGGCGGCCGGCCCTCAGGAGCTCTGGAGGGAGAAACGAGAACGGCCGCCGAGGCGGCGGCCGTTGAACGCATACGTGAGTACGGCCGCCGTCAGGCGGCCCACCACTGCTGGGTACACGTACGCGTAGTCATGCCGCTCAGGCTACGCCTCCCGGACGCCGCCCGGAGGCAAGTTGACACACCCCCGCGCGCTACGTACTGTTCTCCGAGTTGTCCGACGTGAGCGCCGACTGCGGTCGGTCCCCGGACAGCCACTTCGCAAGTACCAACCACTACTCGACGACCAGTCGATCCGTCTGGCGTCGCTTTATTGGCATGTGTATTTACGAAATGAGGAATCCACGTTCGAAAGGACGCGGACCCCGATTAGCTCGGGAGCCGGGAATCCGCTAAAGTCTCACTCGTCGGAACGGCCCAACGGCCGGGAGGACAGCCCCGCTGACTGGGAGTCAGGCCCGAAAGGATCTGATAGAGTCGGAACCGCCGGAAAGGGAAACGCGAAAGCGGGAACCTGGAAAGCGCCGAGGAAATCGGATCGGGAAACGGTCTGATAGAGTCGGAAACGCAAGACCGAAGGGAAGCGCCCGGAGGAAAGCCCGAGAGGGTGAGTACAAAGGAAGCGTCCGTTCCTTGAGAACTCAACAGCGTGCCAAAAATCAACGCCAGATATGTTGATACCCCGACACCGGGAGGTTTCCTGGTGGCGAGGTTCCTTTGAAGAAACACAGCGAGGACGCTGTGAACGGCCGGGCTTATTCCGCCCGGCGGTTCCGCTCTCGTGATGTGTCACCCGATTACGGGTAAACATTCACGGAGAGTTTGATCCTGGCTCAGGACGAACGCTGGCGGCGTGCTTAACACATGCAAGTCGAACGATGAAGCCCTTCGGGGTGGATTAGTGGCGAACGGGTGAGTAACACGTGGGCAATCTGCCCTTCACTCTGGGACAAGCCCTGGAAACGGGGTCTAATACCGGATATGAGCCTGGGAGGCATCTCCCGGGTTGTAAAGCTCCGGCGGTGAAGGATGAGCCCGCGGCCTATCAGCTTGTTGGTGAGGTAACGGCTCACCAAGGCGACGACGGGTAGCCGGCCTGAGAGGGCGACCGGCCACACTGGGACTGAGACACGGCCCAGACTCCTACGGGAGGCAGCAGTGGGGAATATTGCACAATGGGCGCAAGCCTGATGCAGCGACGCCGCGTGAGGGATGACGGCCTTCGGGTTGTAAACCTCTTTCAGCAGGGAAGAAGCGCAAGTGACGGTACCTGCAGAAGAAGCGCCGGCTAACTACGTGCCAGCAGCCGCGGTAATACGTAGGGCGCAAGCGTTGTCCGGAATTATTGGGCGTAAAGAGCTCGTAGGCGGCTTGTCACGTCGGGTGTGAAAGCCCGGGGCTTAACCCCGGGTCTGCATTCGATACGGGCTGGCTAGAGTGTGGTAGGGGAGATCGGAATTCCTGGTGTAGCGGTGAAATGCGCAGATATCAGGAGGAACACCGGTGGCGAAGGCGGATCTCTGGGCCATTACTGACGCTGAGGAGCGAAAGCGTGGGGAGCGAACAGGATTAGATACCCTGGTAGTCCACGCCGTAAACGGTGGGAACTAGGTGTTGGCGACATTCCACGTCGTCGGTGCCGCAGCTAACGCATTAAGTTCCCCGCCTGGGGAGTACGGCCGCAAGGCTAAAACTCAAAGGAATTGACGGGGGCCCGCACAAGCAGCGGAGCATGTGGCTTAATTCGACGCAACGCGAAGAACCTTACCAAGGCTTGACATACACCGGAAACATCCAGAGATGGGTGCCCCCTTGTGGTCGGTGTACAGGTGGTGCATGGCTGTCGTCAGCTCGTGTCGTGAGATGTTGGGTTAAGTCCCGCAACGAGCGCAACCCTTGTCCCGTGTTGCCAGCAACTCTTCGGAGGTTGGGGACTCACGGGAGACCGCCGGGGTCAACTCGGAGGAAGGTGGGGACGACGTCAAGTCATCATGCCCCTTATGTCTTGGGCTGCACACGTGCTACAATGGCCGGTACAATGAGCTGCGATACCGTGAGGTGGAGCGAATCTCAAAAAGCCGGTCTCAGTTCGGATTGGGGTCTGCAACTCGACCCCATGAAGTCGGAGTTGCTAGTAATCGCAGATCAGCAGTGCTGCGGTGAATACGTTCCCGGGCCTTGTACACACCGCCCGTCACGTCACGAAAGTCGGTAACACCCGAAGCCGGTGGCCCAACCCCTTGTGGGAGGGAGCTGTCGAAGGTGGGACTGGCGATTGGGACGAAGTCGTAACAAGGTAGCCGTACCGGAAGGTGCGGCTGGATCACCTCCTTTCTAAGGAGCATCTAGGCCGCCGAGCTTGCTCGGTGGTCCAGGGCCATTACGTCGGCAAACGTTCGACGGTGGTTGCTCATGGGTGGAACGTTGATTATTCGGCACACTTGATCGTCTTCTCCTTCTAGTACTGCTCGCAAGAGCGTGGAACGTTGAGGGGAGCGGGGAGTGTGCCGGGCACGCTGTTGGGTGTCTGAGGGAATGAATTTTCCTTCAGTTGCCGGCGCCGGTGAAGCACTGACGATGTTGGTGTGTGACGGTGTACTGGTCGTTGTTTGAGAACTGCACAGTGGACGCGAGCATCTGTGGCCAAGTTTTTAAGGGCGCACGGTGGATGCCTTGGCACCAGGAACCGATGAAGGACGTGGGAGGCCACGATAGGCCCCGGGGAGTCGTCAACCAGGCTTTGATCCGGGGGTGTCCGAATGGGGAAACCCGGCAGTCGTCATGGGCTGTCACCCACTGCTGAACACATAGGCAGTGTGGAGGGAACGCGGGGAAGTGAAACATCTCAGTACCCGCAGGAAGAGAAAACAACCGTGATTCCGGGAGTAGTGGCGAGCGAAACCGGATGAGGCCAAACCGTA
>NZ_JBFBBE010000004.1:0-1542 GCF_040682555.1 Streptomyces sp. NPDC051172 | reverse complement strand
GCATCTCGTGACTGCGTGCCTTTTGAAGAATGAGCCTGCGAGTTTGCGGTGTGTTGCGAGGTTAACCCGGGTGGGGTAGCCGTAGCGAAAGCGAGTCCGAACAGGGCGGTTCAGTAGCACGCTCAAGACCCGAAGCGGAGTGATCTAGCCATGGGCAGGTTGAAGCGGAGGTAAGACTTCGTGGAGGACCGAACCCACCAGGGTTGAAAACCTGGGGGATGACCTGTGGTTAGGGGTGAAAGGCCAATCAAACTCCGTGATAGCTGGTTCTCCCCGAAATGCATTTAGGTGCAGCGTCGTGTGTTTCTTGCCGGAGGTAGAGCACTGGATAGGCGATGGGCCCTACCGGGTTACTGACCTTAGCCAAACTCCGAATGCCGGTAAGTGAGAGCGCGGCAGTGAGACTGTGGGGGATAAGCTCCATGGTCGAGAGGGAAACAGCCCAGAGCATCGACTAAGGCCCCTAAGCGTACGCTAAGTGGGAAAGGATGTGGAGTCGCAGAGACAACCAGGAGGTTGGCTTAGAAGCAGCCACCCTTGAAAGAGTGCGTAATAGCTCACTGGTCTAGTGATTCCGCGCCGACAATGTAGCGGGGCTCAAGCGTACCGCCGAAGTCGTGTCATTGCAGCAATAGGGCCAACGCCTGCTGTGATGGGTAGGGGAGCGTCGTGTGCCGGGTGAAGCAGCGCCGGAAGGCAGTTGTGGACGGTTCACGAGTGAGAATGCAGGCATGAGTAGCGATTCACACGTGAGAAACGTGTGCGCCGATTGACTAAGGGTTCCTGGGTCAAGCTGATCTGCCCAGGGTAAGTCGGGACCTAAGGCGAGGCCGACAGGCGTAGTCGATGGATAACCGGTTGATATTCCGGTACCCGCTGTGAAGCGTCAAACATTGAACCAGGCGATGCTAAGTCCGTGAAGCCGCCCTGGAGCCTTCGGGCGAAGGGGAGTGGTGGAGCCGACGGACCAGACCTGTAGTAGGTGAGTGATGGGGTGACGCAGGAAGGTAGTCCAGCCCGGGCGGTGGTTGTCCCGGGGTAAGGGTGTAGGCCGTGCGATAGGCAAATCCGTCGCACTTGTGGCTGAGACCTGATGCCGAGCCGATTGTGGTGAAGTGGATGATCCTATGCTGTCGAGAAAAGCCTCTAGCGAGTTTCATGGCGGCCCGTACCCTAAACCGACTCAGGTGGTCAGGTAGAGAATACCGAGGCGTTCGGGTGAACTATGGTTAAGGAACTCGGCAAAATGCCCCCGTAACTTCGGGAGAAGGGGGGCCATGCCTGGTGATGGGCTTTACGCCTTGAGCTGGGGGTGGCCGCAGAGACCAGCGAGAAGCGACTGTTTACTAAAAACACAGGTCCGTGCGAAGCCGTAAGGCGATGTATACGGACTGACGCCTGCCCGGTGCTGGAACGTTAAGGGGACCGGTTAGCTTGGATTCGTCCAGGCGAAGCTGAGAACTTAAGCGCCAGTAAACGGCGGTGGTAACTATAACCATCCTAAGGTAGCGAAATTCCTTGTCGGGTAAGTTCCGACCTGCA
>NZ_JBFBBE010000003.1:126436-200437 GCF_040682555.1 Streptomyces sp. NPDC051172 | reverse complement strand
ACGAGATCGTCGTACGACGGACGACGCTTCGACAGGCCCACGAACAGACCAACGATCCGATCAGCGGCAGGTCACACGACCTGCTGAGCAGTCACTCGACGAGAATGAGCTGAGTTCGCGGGAGCAGCCTTGATCGTTGATTGCCCTTCTCCGGGGGACGCCAAGGTGGACGACTGGCGCTGAGCGTCGACGGAATCTGCCGCGACGGCGCGCAATTCTTGATCCAAGGCCTGCTCCTCGATCCCGTCGAAGAGCACGAACGGCGCGAGCCGCAACAGCCTCTTTAGAAAGTCACGCAGGGTATCGCGTTCGTTCAGCCCGGTCAGATCGAGGTCTTGCCACACACGGAGGATGGCGCGAACCATGTGAGGACTTCCGCCGAGCGCGGCCCGGCGGGCGTAGATCTGATCGAACGCGGCTTCGCCGAGAATCCTGAGGGCGCCGTACGGTTCCGGGTCGTCGGAAGACCGCACGAGTTGGGCCCGCCACCAAAGTCGTCCGAAGACATGCCGGGTGAGGTCTGTGCCCAGAACACGGTCCTTGGGCGGCTGGGGGTAGCGCCAGAAGGCGACATCCGGGAGTAGGACGAGTGCCAGAAAGGCCCAGACGTCTCGGGAGGCGGCCTCTGCAGGCACCATGCCCATCTCGGCGTGCAGCAGAGCAGCGAGCCGAAGGTCGAAGTCGGCATTGCGGGCGCGATCGGAGTCGTCGGGGAATCCTGCATCTTTGGCCAGATCGACGACGCCTGCGCGTAGTTCTTTGAGCTGCGCTGCGGAAACTCGGTCACCACCTGTAGCCACGTACACCGCTGAATCGTGCGAGACGGCCATCTTGCCTGCCAGTTCCGCAGCAGACAGGTGTCTGTACTCCTCGAAGAGCGGTTTCGCCTGCTCGGCCAGCAAGCGGGGGTAGAGGAAGCTCATCAGGACACCTCGAAGATCTTGACCGCCGCCTGCAGATCCGAGGCGAACAGAGCCGGTGACTGCCGTTGGCGCAGACGGATGTCGGTGATCGGCTGTCCTGGAAAGAGCTGGTCGAACAGGCTCAACATGGTGGCGCCCAACGAGCCCTCGGGAAAGTCGGAGTCCTCGACGAAGTCGTCGTTGTTCAGCGCGTGTTCGACCATGACCCGGGCAGCGTCCGCGTACACGGCGGAGAGCACGATCCGATCCACGGGGCGTGGTTTGCCTGCATTCTCGAACGCGGTGGCGGTGACCGTATTCCTCTCGTTGACGAGAAGGAGCAGGGAGCCCATCGTTGCGCTCTCCAGGCTTCCACTGATCTGCAGGTGCCAGGCTGCGTGGTCGGGGAAGGAGGTCCGGGCGAAGTCGATCACGGCCATGGGGAACTGTGGAGCGTCACCCTGGAGACGCAGGAACTTGCGGTCACTCCACAACACGGAGCCTGCTCTGCGAGGAGACGAGGGGCGTGCATCCGTCCGGCGCTCGGCCAGTACGAGTGCGGTGTCGAGCATGAGCAGCCCGCCCAGATCTGCGCCCCGCAGCCGGAACTCAAGCGCAACGACACTCGTGCCACCGTCGGTCAGCCGCATATGTTGAGCCGGCCCACTCAGATTGGATCCGGTGGCTGTCCATACGGCCGCCAGTGTGAGTGCCGCATCGGTCGGGAGACCGGATTGCGCCCGTGCCCGGTCCAGGTCGACGCGGACCGTCCTGCGAAGATGCAGGTCCATCTGGTAGTCCCAGTCAGGAAGAGCCTCGGGCAGGGCAATCTCACCGTCCTGGGTCACGAGCAACCACGCCTCTGTGTCGACAACGTCCTCGGACGGGACGCGATATGGAAGAACACGCCGGGTCACGGGGTCTTCACCGCCTCGACCCTGATGCCGATTTCGGTCATGGTGTCGGGGGCCGGCCGCACAAGAGCGCGCCAGACGGATTCACTGCCCTCGATCACGTGTGGCTCTGACGCGTACAGGCGACCGGTGTCGTCCTCCCAACCGATGAGCTCAGGCATGCTTGCCCCGATGGGTGGGTCCGTCTCACGTCCGCCGGTACCGGGTAGAGTCACCGCAAGGTCGATCCGGACTTGCTGCGGCCCAGACACGGGCAGTCGGAACTCCTGGACGAGTACGGAGGCGTCGTCGCGATCGGCGTAGTAGGGCTCGCCGAGGTACTGCACTCGCGGACGCCGGCGTGGCGTGCTTGTTCCCTCCGTTCCGGGTACCTCGGTGAACGACTCCGTGCCGGTGCCGAATCCGTTCGAGTCGGCCAGTTCGTCGACGGTGGGTCGATCCGTAGCGGACGGCGTGGGGACGGGGCGGCCCGCGGTTGAGCGTGGCGTTCTTTCCCCCAAGTCGTCCAATCTCGAGGCGCGTGTGGTGGTGCTGCCGGGCTTGGCGTACGCCGTAGCTCCACCAATGCCCCAGGCGCCACCCACGAGCCCGGAGAAAAGTGAACTTGCCGCGCCCAGGGCGATGTTGCTGGCCCCGGTGCGAGTAACGCCACCGAGGGAGAGCAGAGTATCCAGAGCTTCGTTGATGCGCCGGAACGTGGTGTGCACGAACGTGCTCTCGGGCCGTAGCAGCGACTGCGGATTCCAGGCGTCGTGCGTGGGCGGTTCGGCCTTGGCGTAGATCTCGTCCATCGCTTCGTCGGCTCGAAAGACCCCGGCGTATCCCTGATTCACGCTCGGAGGCTTCGGCCCAGGCTGGTACGTGACGACGAGCTCCGCCGGTCGCATCAGACACACATGATGGACGACGTCCTCGATGTCGAGCATGCGTGAGGCGCGCGTCGGCTCCAACGGCGGCATGATCCGTTTCACGAGGCCGAGACGCCCGAGATACTGCTTGGGCTTCATGCAGTGCAGGGCGCTGCCGTCCGGGCCGGTCATCGCCTCGTAGGCGTCGACGAACATATTGAGAGGACGGGTCTCCCGCGGGTCCGGCACGGAGTGCTCGACTCCGTCACAGGCCACGGCGAACCTCATGGCAGGCAAGTTGCCGTCGACGGAAATCATCTTTGGCCACAGATGCCAGGTGATCGTCTCTGCCAAGTAGTCAGCTGCGTCCGGCGGCGAGAGTTCGTCCAGGTTCGGGTCGATGACGACGACGGTGGTTCCAGTCTCCTCGGGGCCGAAAGGCCTGAGCCCCAGCCGCTGAGCCGTGGTCTCCGCTTCCCGTCCGACGAGGGGCTCGACGACCTCTCCCGATGTGTCGCCCCACCAATGCCGACCGGTGTAGCGGCGACCCCCTCCGGTCTCGTCGGCCACGTAGCTCTTCCAGAGCGTGCAGCCGATGAGCCGTGTCTCATGGCCTCCCTGTGCGGTGCGGCAGCGTGAGTGCACAAGCACGGTTCCGGACTTGGACAGCAGATAGAAGATGCCCTTGCCGAAGCCGTAAGTGCCCCCACCGAGCTCGGTGTCGCGCGGTTCACCGATGTTGCGGATGAAAGAGACGAAGTCTCGGTCGGGGCCTACTGCGTCGTCTGCGCGAGTGGGTCCTCCAAGCCCTCGTGTACCGCGATCGGAGACAGCCAAGACCTGGACCGGTCCGCGCTTCAGTGCGTCACTCAAAGGAAAGTCACCCGCACGGGTGGGCGCGCCGTTGAGTAGAAGTTCTCGCCATGCGCCGGTGTGGGCCGGACCGACCGTCCATATGTCGATGCGGTAGTCCACGGGCGAGGAGGACTGCGCGCTGCGAGCGTCCCAGCTGTTCTGGGCGGATTCACGTACGAGGATGGTGAGCAGGTCGAGTTCGGGACGCCCGAGCTGGTTGCGGATTCCCTCGGCGGCGCTCGCGCCTTCCGGGGGATAGGGCTGTGAGAACCAGCGGGGCTCTGTCATGCAGACTCCTGGATCATGCTCGCGATCAGTTGGGGTATTTGGGCGGACGGGATGGGGACAGGGGTCTCCCCGGACACGTCGATGGTGTACTCGACGTCCAGGATCGAAATGGGTACTCCGGCCTTGACGAGTTCCTGCGATGTCAGTCCGGGAAAGTCGGGGTCAACCTGGTACCACCGCTCTTCGCTGATCAAGAAGCGCATGTCGTGATAGCGGCCGGAGTCCGTAGGGCGATAGCCGACCGCTGCGAGTAGATCGAGCAGTGCTGCTTCGTCGTCACAGAGCCGAAGCGTCTGCTCGACCAAATCTGTGAACGCGATACCTGCGCCGTTTCGGGAGGTGCGTTGCAGGCGGAACCAAGCCAGACAGAGGGTCCCGTCCGCCGGTGCTTCAAGTTGGTCCAGCCCGTGGATCCGCGGCCTTCGCCCTTCGCCGGCCGTGGTGGCCTTCACTTCGACGGCGGTGGCACCTGTGGTGAAGTCGTGCCGATGCCCTTCGGGGCCGTGCCAGAGCCGGTGGGCGCTCGGGTCTTTCTCCAGGAGCCGACCGAGCACTATCAATTCGCCGAAGAGCCCCGCAACTTGTTCAGGACCCAGCGGCGCGCCTTGTGCCTGGAAAAGAGCCTTCCATCGATCGAGAACACGGTAGAGAGCTTTGACTGGGTTGTCGGGCACTTCTTCGACTGCGCCCAGGATGTCGACGCAAAGCTCCGTGAACAGATCATCGAGGTCGGTGCGCAGACAGGAGAGATCGGCGTAGGTCTGGTAGGTCTCTTCGTCCTCCAGAGCCCTCTTGACCAAGCGGAGCACGGGTCCGTCCAAGCCTGGGCGGACCTTGCGGTGTGCATGAACCGGGACCAGGACATGGCGATGCCCATTGTGATCGACGGCCACTGCGAGTGGCCCGCCAGGGCCAGTGACGGGCAATTGCGAGACTCTCAGGCTGCGTTCACCCCTGGTCCGCTCGGCGTTGAGAGCGGTCCACCGCTCCTCTATGAGCTTGCGAAGCGCACCCTCGTTCATGCTTCCTCGCTGTCGAGAGCGCTGAAGTCCTCGTCCTCGATTCGTACGTTGGACAGGTCGGCGGAGATGTAGTTCTCCACAGTGCTGTCTGTGTCCCACGGCTCTGGGAAGACCAAGCCGACGCCGATCACGTGATCGTCGGCGTTCAGAGGCGCACGCAGCTTCTTCGACGGGCTTGGCTCGGACACCTTGTCGATCGGGTAGAGCACCAGCAGGCCCGTGTCCGGCAGCTTCTTGCGGCGCATGTCCATGATGCCCTTTTCGGTCAGCTTTCCGGTGTCGCCGTCCAGATCCACTGCGGCGTCGCGACGGCTCATGAGCGTCTTGATGTCCGCGAAGTCCGGATCGGGGTTGCTGACGGCGAGACGGGCGCGAGAATTACGCCCGACAGCCACGTTGGGGGCGAAGGTGAAGTCGTGCCCCTTGCCCCTGGGATTGCCGACGATCGCGACGTTCCATCGCCTCAGCGAGCCAGCAGCCGAGACTCGCTTCCGGATGTATCCGACGATCAGGTCGGCGTCGTTCTCCGGGGACTTCTCGTGAAACTTGTAGGCCTCCAGAAAGTTGATCACCACGTCGTGCGGCACGTCACGGAAGACATACCGGCCCTCTGACGCGCGGTCCTCCAGCCTCACGGCGTTGACAACAGAGGAAGCCACCAATTTGCGCGCGGCGTCGATGTTCCCCCTCAGCCAGTCCGAGTTGGTGTGGAAGTAGTGAGTTTGGACGCGCTTACCGCCATAGGACGCAGCCGCTCTGACGGCACCACGCATCTTGGCGGCTGCAGTCACCCGCAAGGCAGGGTGCGTACGCAGACGTACAGCGAAGGTGAGAGGCGTCTCGTCCTCGGTCATGTAGATGTCGATGTCGCGGCGCATCTCTGTCTCGACAGTTGCCAGATGACGGAACCATTCGGCCAACTCGTCGGTCATCCAGATACGAGGCAAGTCGGCGTAACCGCCCCGGAAGCCGAACCAGCGTCCCATCTGCAGCAGAGTGTCGTAAGCGGAGACGGCGCGGACGAAGTAGCTGACGGAAAGACCTTCGAGCGTAAGACCTCGTGAGAGGGTGTTGCCACCCACGGCTATCGCCACGACCGGCCCGTTTTCGTAGTCGAGACGGTCTTCGCTGCTGGAGTTGTCCATGATGACGCGGCAGTTGTCGAGAACTCGCGGTAGTTCGGGCATCAGATCCTCGAACGGCACCTTTGTTTCACCGAAGTCCTCGGCGGGCACACGAGCGGTTTCCTCGTCCCAGAGGTCACGCAGACGGGAGAGGAACTTGGGGTCTGCCAGGGAACGCGCCGACCGGTCGCGCAGATGCTTCAGCGGCCTTCCGAAGCTGTTGTGCACAGAGGTGTTGACGCTGGTGTGAATCAGCATCGTGCTGTGCGGGTTGCCGGTGCCGCGTACGTACCTGGCGGCGGTGACCAGCCAGAAGTACTCGATTGCCCTGCGCAGGGTGTCGGTGATGACGGGTTCGAAGCCTTCCACGTCGGCTTTCGTCGCAGGGCGCACGCACGGTACGTCCTCGTCGGGCACCGACCTGATCATGTCGTAGCCGTCGTCGACCTGATCCGGGTCTTCGCCGTCGAGTGCGTAGCGGCCAAAAAGGACCTCGGTACCGAAGTGCCCCTGCGGCTTGGGCAGATTGACCACGAAGTGCTCGGGATAGAGGTCCTTGGCGCTGGGATCGATCAGCAGGTTCGCGAAGGGCGAGGCCGTGTAGCCGACGTACGCGCACTTCGGCAGCGAGCTCATGATGTCGAGGATGAGCGGGTTGATCGATTTCGTTGCCACGGTGGCCTGGTCGGCCTCGTCGTCGATGATCAGCGCGGGACAGTCCTCAAGATAATCGGACGCCTTTTCGAGCCAGCGGGCGAGCTTGCGCAGCACTGTCGCGTTCTTCTTCACCACGCAAAGCACGTGGGTCTTGTTGCTCTTTCCGAAGTAGGAGGCCGGGTTCTCCTGCGGTGTGAAGTCCTTGTCGAGCCCCGTGAGTTGGGACCACATTGAGGGGTTCGGCTCGACGAGCTGCTGCACGAGGCGGGCCTGTGTCTGGCGGCGAAGTCCGTTGTGGATGCCTGCGAGGACGATGAACAACTTGTAGCCGCGGTCGGCGGCCTTGGCCATGACAGAGGTGAAGTTGGTCGTCTTTCCGGACTGCACATAGCCGACGACGAGACCTCGGGTGGAGAACTCCTTCTCCTTGGGATGGTTCAGCAGCGAGACGACGCGAGTGGATGAGTCGTCGAGACTGCTGATCGCGGGCTCCTGAGGCCAGCCGTCCTTGCGAAGCAGATCGACGACCGCCGGCCAGCACTTGTCCTTCGGCTGGGGGCCTGTGTACCAGGTGTCGCGGTTGTCGACGACCACGGCGTGCGGTTCATCCATCTCCCGTATGCGTATGGTCCCCTGCTCATGTCGCTCACGAATCCGTTCGACGTTCTCCGGGCTGACGCCGAGCTGCTCCAGCCGCTTGACCGCCTCTGAAGGGGTGAACAAGTCCAAGAGAGCCTTGAACGTTTCATACATACCGTCGAATTCGTCGGACATGAGGGTCGACCGTTCCCCGTTCCTGCTCGCTGGGGCCGGCCGCCCACAGGTCCTGCCCGACTCTGTGGATGGCTCCGTGAACGGCACAGGTGTGTGGGCGAGCGTCGGCCCGCCACTGTCATATGACTTCTACACACTATTGGGCGAGTTAGTCACGGATACAGGAAACCGGAGCAGTGATTGCCCGTCGCGCCGAGGAGATTTCGTAGCTTGCCGACGCAGTAGCTGCTCCAGGCGCCTCAAGTGGGGGCCCTGAGCAGTCGGAACAGATGCCTGTGTCCTGATTTATGTATGTCCGGGGGTGGGCCGCCGAGATGCGACAGCGCGTGCGATTTGGCGCGCGACCTCCTCGGCGGACTCGTGCTCCCAGAACCTCAGGACGGTCCAGCCCGCAGCACGTAGATGATCTGTCGTCTCGCGGTCACGAGCCATGTTCTTGTCGAGCTTGGCACGCCACCACTCCGCGTTCGCCTTGGGGTGGGTCGCGTGCTGCGGACACCCGTGCCAGAAACAACCGTCCAAGAAGATCGCGATCTTAACCTTGCCGAAGACGATGTCGATCGTGCGACGCGGTGCACCGGGCACGGGCACGTTCACCCGGTAACGCAGACCCGCCGCGTGCAAGAGCCGTCGAACAGCAATCTCAGGGGCCGTGTCGCGCGAGCCTTGTCGGCTCATGCGGGCGGAGACAGCAGCAGAGGACGGAACAGCATCAGGCACATGAGCATTGTGCCGCAGCCGTCGAGATGCTCATGCCTGGCCGTCTTCGTGGCAGGCGAGGTGCACCTGGGGTGGGATTGGCGACTGACGGGTGATCCTCGGCTACCGCCAGCCGCTGATGCGCGATGGGTCTCTTACGCCCCGTGGCACCCCTCATAAACCCGCCCCGACCCGCACCAACAACCCGCCCCCCGCTGCGGCGGCCACTCCACAGCCCGCCCCCGGGCTGCCAGCGTCGTCGCGTACTGCGGCAGCAGCTCCGCCTCGCCCGGCGAAGCCATCTCCGACGCCGCGAACGCCTCGTAAGAAGGCACCGTCCCCGTCACGATCCCCAGGTTCGGCGTGCCGGAGGCGGCCAGCTCCCGTAGCGACCCCTCTATCGTCGCCAGGTGCTCCTCATGCGACGGGTATTCCGTCGCCAGCGTCGGGTACGCCTCCACCAGTTCCCTCAGCTCGCCCGCCGGCCAGTGCAGCACCGCCACCGGGAACGGGCGGGACAGAGCTTCCCGATATGTCCCCAATTCCGCCCGCAGTCGCGAGATCTCCGCCGCCAGTTCCGCCGGGTTGTCCGAGCCCAGGGACCACACCCGCTTCGGGTCGTGGAGCTCGTCCAGCGAGACCGGGGACGAGTGGAGCAGGTCCGCCACCGTGTCCCACTCGTCGTGGGCGACGCCCAGCATGCGCCGGACCCGGTGGCGGCCGAACAGCAGCGGGTGTGTCGAATACGGCGGATCTGTCACATCCGTGAGGAGGAGGGCCGCGCCCTCCGTGAACGTCTCCTGGGCCGCTTCCAGCTCGTCGTGGGCCTCCAGGGACTCCGCCACGATCACCCAGGGGGCCGGGTCGCGCGGGGCCCCGGCGCGGATGCCGTCGATGATCGCTCGGGCCTCGGCCTCGTGGCCGTACTCCCAGAGGTTCGAGGCCTTGAGGGCTCGTACCAGGTAGGGGTTCTCCAGGCCCGCCTGGGACGACAGCAGGCGGTCGTAGAGCGTGGTCGCGGCGGGGCGGTCGCCGGACAGTTCCAGGTGGGCCGCGGCCTGGAGGAGCAGGGCCTCGGCGTCCTCGGGGTACAGGCCGGCGGTTCGCTCCAGGCGGGCCGCTTCGGCGGTGTGGTCGACGTTCTCGGCAGGCGTGTCGGGGCGCATGAGGGAAACCGTACTGCCCATCCGTGGCGAAGAAGAGGTATGTGCTGGTCAAAGGGTGGGGATCACGTGAGCCCTTCGGCACGCCCGCTCGCCGCCCACACCATGGTCACCAGCGCTGCCGCGACCATGCCCGCCCCCACGTACGGCGGAGCCGTGCGGCCCCGGCCCGCACTGATCGCGATCCCGCCCAGCCACGCCCCCACCGCATTGCCCGCATTGGACGCCGATACGTTCGCTCTCGCCGCCGGCGGGACCCCTTGGGCGTGGTCCGTCATGCGGGTGGTCATGTCCGGGACTGGGCGAAGCCGAATGCGCCCGTGAGGAAGACCAGGCCACCGGGGCGACTCGGCTGTCCGCCGGCAGCCGAACAGTGCGAGGGTCGCTCCCAGCGCCGTCGGCGGTGAGGCTCCGGCCCACCTGTGGCAGGAGCCCGCGATCACGAACTCGTTCAGCCCATCCCGAATCCGCCGAGTGCCGGCGCCACCAGTCCGGCCGGCCGCTGCTCGGAGGGAGCCGAGGACGTCAGATCGTCACCCCGTCTATCTGCAAGGTCTGCACCGCCTTCCCCGCCAGCGACACCGACACCGACTTCCCGCTCAGGAACGTGTCCGAGTACGACCTGTACAGGTCCCCGCCCGTCGTCACCGTGTTCCAGCGCGGTACCAGGCCGCCCGAACCGCCGCTCACCGTGGTGAAGTTGGAGAGGTTGAAGGTGAAGGTCTGGGCCGACGTCGAGGTGTTCAGCGCCACGATCACCAGGCGCTTCGCGCTCGAGTCGTAGGCCGCGACCGCGTTGCTCACGCCCGTGTCGAGGATCTTCATGCCGGGGCGGATGTGCCGGCTGAACTGGGCCATCGTGTAGTACTTCGTCTGCACCGCGCCCGCCTGCAGCGTGCTCGCGTCGTACGCGATCATCGCCCAGTTCGTGGACGGGTCCATGACCTGCCAGTAGACCCAGGCGGTCGGGTGCAGCCAGCAGAAGTCGTAGAGGAGGTTGAAGGCGAGCGTGTAGCCCGTGCCGTCGTTGTCGCCCGTCTCCGAGTTCCACAGGGCCTTGCCGGCCGTCGTCACGACATCCGAGTACAACAGGTCCCTGCGACCGCCCGAGCCCTGGTAGCCGTGGACGTTGACCCGGTTCACATAGCCCTTCGTCGTCGACGAGAAGGAGTTCCAGGTGGTGCGGGCCAGGTCGTAGCTCGTCTCGTCCGAGGCCGAGATCTTCGTCGACGTCAGACCTCGCTTGTCCAACTCGCTGCGGACGTACGGCAGTACGGCGGACTGGACCGTCGAGTCGATGTGGCAGCCCTCCTGGGTGCCGGTCGCCGTCCACCAGCTGGAGCTCGGCTCGTTGAAGGCCTCGACCGTCGCGAAGTTCACACCCCAGTTGTTCTTCGCGTAGAGGGCCACCGCCGCCAGGTGGGAGGCGTGCTGGCGGTAGTTCCAGGACTGGAGGTTGTTGCCGCCGTCGGAGGCGCCGGACGGGTTGTGGTTCAGGCACATCCACCACATGGGGGAGTTGGCGAACAGCTCGGTGGTCGCGCCGCGCGCCGTCGCCTTCACCAGCATCGCGCGCTGGGTGGCGTCCGCCGTCCACTTCCAGGCCGAGGACGTCGGGTCCTCGTTGTTCCAGTCCTGCCAGTAGCCCTCGATCTGCTTGAACGCCGGGATGTTGGGGGAGGCGACCATGCTCTCGCCGCTCACGGTGTTCGAGCTGCACGCGCCCAGGTTGTAACGGGCGATGTTCAGGCCCAGGCCGGGGAGCGAAGTGCCGTTGTACGTCGTCGACTTGGTGGTGAAGAAGATGTCGGCGAAGTCGTCCCGCGCGCCGAACACATTGGCCCACCAGGCCAGGGAGGTGCCCCAGCCCTCCCAAGTACCGTACGACGTCCCGGGGTTGACGGCGATCGTGGCGTCCGCGCGTGCGGTGCCGGTCGCGAGAGCGCTGCCGAGGAGGGTGCCGCCCGCTGCGGTCAGCAGGGTTCTGCGTCGGATCATGGCTTCTCCGCCTTTGCTGGGACCTGGTCCGTCAGGTCACTGGAGGGAAGCATCGGGTGTGACGGGTGAGGTTGTCGAGGGTTGTGCCAGCCCTTTCTAAAACCTCTGTACGAAGTCACGAACAGTCCCTGTCGTACGGCTGTCCCACGGCCGGCGCCGTGCGGGTCTGGTGACTTCGACGTCCGGCCCTTATCGTGCGGGCGGCCCCGCGAAGGAGGCGTACGGATGCGCGTTCCGGTCGTGCAGCACACCACCCGAAGGCAGCGCGCGCGCCGCCGACGTGCGCTGTGGAGCGGCGGCGAACTCCTCGTCACCGCAGGCCTCGTGCTCCTGCTGCTCGTCGTCCATCAGCTGTGGTGGACCAATCGGGAGGCCAAACGCGGCGCCGAGCGCAAGGTGGAGGCGCTGGAGCGGGAGTGGGATGGCGGGGCCACCGGCAAAGGCGGCGACTCCGGTACGTCCGTCCCGGCCGCGACGCCCCAGCCGCGCAGCGGCACCCGTGACCGACAACAGGCGGCCACCGCCAGGCAGCCCCGCCCCTCCTGGTCCCAGGCCTACGCCATCCTCGTCATCCCCCGCCTGGGCCTGCGCGTCCCGGTCGCCGAGGGCGTCAGCAAGCAGGACGTCCTCAACAAGGGGTACGTCGGCCACTACCGCGGTACCGGGCAGCCGGGCCAGGCGGGCAACTTCGCGCTCGCGGGGCATCGGAACACGCACGGCGAGCCGTTCCGGTACATCAACCGGCTGCGGGCGAAGGACCTCGTGGAGGTCGAGACGAAGACCGCGACCTACACCTACGCCGTCGACAAGACGCTGCCGCAGACCTCGGCCGGCGACTCCGGTGTCGTACGCCCGATTCCCCGCTCGATCGTCGAACCCGGCTACGGGTACTCCGAGCCCGGGTACTACATCACACTGACGACCTGCACCCCGGAGTACACGTCGAGGTACCGGCTGGTGGTGTGGGGGAAGCTCGTGTCGATGCGGCCTCGGACCTAGACAGCGGAAAGGGTCCGTCAGCAGGCTGACGGACCCCCGTCCACGAGGGAGCGAGGTCAGGCGTACAGCCTGACGGAGTTCGTCGGTGTGAGGTCTGTCCAGAGACCCCCCGCACAGTTGTTGATGTCGAGGTCCCACGTCACGCTTCCCGTGCCGTTGTACCCCGTGAACCCCTTGACGCCCGCGCCGCCCGTCTGGCAGTTCAGCACGGTGTAGTCGCCGATGAGGTTGTGCACGTTGTACGTGCCGTAGTAGTAGAAGTCGTACACCTTCGGGTGGTTGGGGCTGTCGTCCCAGATGTCGCCCTGGTAGATGCAGACATGACCGGCGTTGCAGGCAGTGGTCTGCGCGGTACGGGGTGACAGGGCCGGTGCGGCGGACGCGGCCGTGGACGCGGTGACGACCGCGGGGACGGCCAGTCCCAGACAGGCCAGTAGCACGACGAGGACGCGGCGCATGGTGATCTCCTGACGGGATTGCGTGGGCGGGTGGGGTGCTTGCTGCGCTGTTGTCACCGGCACTGAGGTACGTGCGGCTGCCATTGCGAAGGCGAACCGGTCGTCACATACCAGTCGTTGATGAATCCGCCGTCGCTGTCGAAGTCGAGCGCGAACCAGTAGCGGTCGCCGTGGCCGTCCGCGTCGCCGTCGCCCGTGGTCCAGCAGGCCAGCATCATGGTCTGGCCGTTGTAGTAGCGGTGCCCGGTGGTGCCCGAGCCGTAGCTCGGCCCGTTGTGGGAGGCCAGGTAGGACCCGGCAGATATGCCGGTCACCGACGCACACCACACCGTCTGCCCGTCGTGGTCGCAGGCCCAGCCGGCGGCCGAGGCCGGTGAGGCGGCCGTGCCCACCGCAACCGCGGCCAGCGCCAGCGTGCCGGCGAACGCGGCCGCGCGACGGCGTATGGGGCCGGCCTGGCGGACGTGACTCTTCATGGGGTCCCCCGATCGTCGATTCCGCGGCGCCTCAACGTAGGTGCGGCCCGAAGGCAGCCGCAAACACTTCGAAGGCCGTCGAAAGGTGCCGGACCGACCGGCTCCGCCACATCGTGGAACGCGGGCCGTTGAACCGGAACCTGGGACTTCTCAGGGTGACTTCGGCGGGAGCTACGCCCGACCCCGCTCGCGCAGCACCAGCACCGCCACCGCGGCCGCCAGCGCCAGACCCGCCGACACCAGCAGTGCGATGTTCGCCCCGTGCCCCAGACCCCCGCCCGAGGACGTCACGATCGCGATCGTCAGGGCGACGCCCGCGCAGGAGCCGATGTAGCGGAAGGTCTGCTGGGCGCCCGAGCCCATCGCCGCGCGGGCCGCCGGTACCGACTCCACCGACAGCAGGGGCAGCGCGGCGTTCAGCAGGCCGCTGCCGATGCCGCCCAGGATCAGGCCGGGCAGGAGGCGCTGCCAGGAACCCGAGTCGATCGCACCGAGCATCGCCAGGACGCCCGCCGCGTGCAGGGCGAAGCCGACGGCCAGCTGGTGGCGGGGCGGCACGCGGCCCGCGAGGCGCTTCGCCTGCAGCGCCACCGCGAAGGACAGGCCGGACCAGAGCAGGAACAGCCAGGCCGTGTCCATGGGGGACAGGCCGAGCGCCTGCTGGAACAGGACCGGCAGGAAGCTGAAGAGGCCGATCACCGCGAGGCCCGTGAACAGACCGCCCGCGGACGAGGCCAGGAAGCCGGGACGGCGCAACAGGCCCAGGTCGATCATCGGGGTCGTGGTGCGGTGCTCCACCAGCGCGAACACGGCCACCAGCACCACGGCCGCCAGGAACAGCAGGCCCACCTCGGCGCGCAGCCAGCCGTCCCGGCCGAGGGTGAGGGCGGCGACCAGGGACACCAGGGCCAGGCCGAAGGTCAGTGCGCCCAGGATGTCCGGACGGCCGCCCCTCGGTGAGCGGGATTCGGTCAACGTACGCGTCCCCAGGGCCGCCACGATCACCGCCGCCGCGCCCAGTACGCCGTACGCCATCCGCCAGTCGGGCATCGCGCCCGCGACCAGGGGGCCCGCCGCGATGCCGCCGCTCACGAAGGCTCCCCACACGCCGGTCGCGTGCAGTCGTCCGCGTGCGGTCGGGAAGGCGTGCACCAGCAGGCCCAGGCTGCTCGCCAGGATCGCCGCACTGGCGGCGCCCTGCGCTGTGCGCGCCAAGGTGAACTGCAACGTGGTGGAGGCCAGCGCGCCGAGGGCCGTGGTGATGCCGAGCGCAAGGGTGCCGATGAGGAAGATCCGGCGGCGGCCGTAGTCGTCGGCCAGGCTGCCGGCGACCAGGAGGAGCGCGGCGAGGCCCAGCGGGGTGCCGTTGATCAGCCAGGCCTGTGCGGAGAGCGGGGTGTGCAGGGCGATCGCCGTGTCCCGGAGGGTGACCACCGGGGCGGTGTACGTCATGAGGGTCACGGCGGTTGCCGCGCTGGTCAGGGCGAGGGTGGCGCGGGGGTGCGGGGGCGCCTCCGCGGGCGGGCCAGGCTGCTCTGCGTGCGCTGTGCCGCCCGCCGACTCCTGCACCTCGGCTGCCTCGGTCCCCGAGAGAGTTCGGTCATTGAACCTAGTCATGTCCTGAACCGTAGCATCGTAGGTTCGGTCATTGAACCAAGCTCGCGGAAAATGGTTACAGTGGACGCCATGGCACTCGGCAAGGACTACGCGACTCAGGAGTGCTCCATCGCCCGCGCGCTGGAGATCGTCGGCGAGCGGTGGACGCTGCTCGTCATCCGCGACGCGCTCTACGGCGTGCGCCGCTACAACGACTTCCTCGCCCATCTCGGCATCCCGCGCGCGGTCCTCGCCGCCCGCCTCCAGTCGCTGACCGCGGAGGGGATCCTGGAGAAGCGGCGCTACCAGGAGTCGCCGCCGCGGGACGAGTACGTCATCACCGAGCGCGGCATCGCCCTGTGGCCGACCCTCCGCTCCCTCGGCCTCTGGGGCCGCGAGCACTACGCCGAGACCCAGCTGCGCTACTTCCGGCACGCCGACTGCGGCACCGAACTCGGGCCGTACGGCGAATGCCCTGCCTGCGGGGCCGTCGTACCCGTCGAGGACGTCCTCATGGAGCCGGGATCCGGACTCGATCCGGACCCGGCGGATCCGGTCAGCCGGGCGCTGCTCAGGCCGCGCAGGCTGTTGCAGCCCCTGGAGCTGCCCGTCGAGAGCGGTCAGGTATAACCGAGGCGGACGAACACAACGGACGACTGGCAGTACGAACGCGCATGAAGGGGGCAGTCATGATCCGCAGCCGGATGTCGCTGCGCCCCGTCGCCGTACTGCTGCTCCCGCTGCTCGTCCTCCAGATCGCGCTGCTCGACACCGGCAGCCTCACCGCCACCGTCGCGCTCGCCGCGACCGCCGCGGCCGGCTCCGCACTCGCCGCCTGCGCCCTGCTCACCGCGCGCTGCGCGCCCGCGGTGCCGCCCACGCGCGTGCGTACGGCCATCCGCGACCGTGCCCGCCGTACGGCGTTCCTGCCGCAACGCGACCCCGACGCCAAGGGGCGCACCCGGCCCCGAGCCCCCGGATCCGCCCTTCCGGCGACGGCCGCGTAGGGCTCACTCACACACGTGGCCGAACCCCGCGCGGGTCGTCATGCCGCCCTGTCCCAGTACCGGCACGACGAGACCCCGGAGGGCTCACCCATGTCCGTTTTTTCTGTCTTCGCCGACCTGGTCGGACACTTCGCCGAACTGCTCCAGCCGCTGTTCGGCGCCTCGGCGGCGGCTGCCGCCATCGTCCTGTTCACCGCTCTCGTACGACTGCTCGTGCATCCCCTGTCCCGGGCCGCCGCCCGCGGGCAGAAGGCCCGTACCGCGCTGCAGCCGAAGATCGCCGAACTGCGGAAGCAGCACAAGAAGGAACCCGAGAAGCTCCAGAAGGCGGTGCTGGAGCTGCATGCCGAGGAGAAGGTGTCGCCGGTGTCCGGGTGCCTGCCGTCCCTGCTGCAACTGCCGGCGTTCTTCCTGCTGTACCACCTGTTCTCCAGCACGCACATCGGCGGCCAGGCGAACGAACTGCTCACGCACCAGCTGCTGGCCGCTCCGCTGGGCGGGCGGTGGGTGGATGCCCTCGGGGGCGGTGGGGCGTTCGGGGGTGCGGGGCTGGTCTATCTCGGGCTGTTCGCCGTGGTCGTTGTCATTGCCGTCTTCAACTACCGGCGTACCAAGCGGACGATGGCCGCCAACAACCCCCTCCCGGTGCAGGACGGCGAGTCCGTGCCGGGGCTCGGTGCCGTCAGCAAGGTGATGCCGTTCATGTCCTTCTTCACCCTGTTCACGGTGGCGGTGGTGCCGCTGGCCGCCGCGCTCTACGTGGTCACCAGTACGGCGTGGAGCGCCGTGGAGCGGGCGGCTCTGTACTCCTGAGCCGGCCTGAGCCGGTGGTTACGGTCCAGTCCGTGAACCGGGTATTGCGGACTGGACCGTGACCTTGGAGGATCGACCAGTCCTCCGATGGCTGCACCCATCGGTCGGGCGCCCCGCGATCGAGGGAGAAAGTGATCATGAAGCTGCTGCGAGTCGGTACTGCGGGAGCGGAGATGCCTGCGCTGCTCGATGCCGAGGGGGTCCTGAGGGACCTTTCCGGAGTCGTGACCGACATCGACGGGACGTTGCTCGCCGACGACGAGGCGCTCGGCCGGATCCGCGCCGCCGCCGAGGCCGGCGAGCTGCCCGCGCTGGACGCCACCGGGCTGCGGGTCGGACCGCCGGTGGGGCGGATCGGCAAGATCGTGTGCATCGGGCTGAACTACCACGACCACGCCCGCGAGACCGGGGCCGAGCCGCCCGCCGAGCCGGTGATCTTCTTCAAGGCCGCGGACACGGTGGTCGGGCCCTATGACACCGTGCTCGTGCCGCGGCGGTCGGTGAAGACCGACTGGGAGGTCGAGCTGGCCGTCGTCATCGGGCGCACGGCCCGGTATCTGTCGGACGACGAGGATCCGCTGGCGTACGTCGCCGGATACGCGGTCGCGCACGACGTGTCCGAGCGGGAGTTCCAGATCGAGCGGGGCGGGACCTGGGACAAGGGGAAGAACTGCGAGACGTTCAATCCGCTGGGGCCGTGGTTGGTGACGGCGGACGAGGTGGGTGATCCGCAGGATCTGTCGTTGAAGCTGTGGGTCAACGGGGAGTTGAAGCAGGACGGGACGACCGCTGAGCAGATCTTTTCCGTGGCGGAGGTTGTTCGGTACGTCAGCCAGTTCATGACGCTGTACCCCGGGGATGTCATCAATACGGGGACTCCCGCCGGGGTTGCCATGGGGGCGCCTGAGCCGATGCCGTATCTGCGGGGCGGGGACGTGGTGGAGCTGGAGATTTCCGGGCTTGGGCGGCAGCGGCAGGAGTTCAAGGACGCGTAGGCGCTCCGCTGGGAGAGCCGGGGAACTGCGCTGGTTCGTGTCTGCGGGCCGTCTGTGGCTGATCGCGCAGTTCCCCGCGCCCCTTACGGGGCGCTGCTCACCCCTTGTGCAGGAACTCCTCCAGCGCCTCCACCACGAAGCGGTGGTCCGCCAGTTGAGGCAGGCCCGATACCGTTACCGCGCCGACGACGCCCACGCCCAGGACGTTGATCGGGAAGGAGCCGCCGTGGGCCGCGTACCCGTCGGGGTCCAGGCGGGAGGAGTCCTCGAAGGTGCTGCCCTTGGCGCGGAAGCGGGCGCCCACCAGGTAGGAGGCGGAGCCGAAGCGTTCGACCACGCGGCGCTTGCGGGTGATCCAGGCGTCGTTGTCCGGGGTCGAGCCGGGCAGTGCCGCGTGGAAGAGCTGCTGGCCCGCGCGGTGGATGTCGATCGCGACCGGGGCCTGGCGCTCGCGGGCCATCTCCACCAGCAGGGAACCCAGCGCCCAGGCGTCCTCGTAGGTGAACTGGCTGAAGACCAGGCGCCGTTCCTGCGCCTCCAGTTCCTCCAGAGGCGGGGTGAGTTCCGGGTGGAACTTCGGGGTGATCTCCTGGTTGTGCGTCACAGCGCCACCGCCACTCCGTCGCGGGCCGAACGGCGGGCCGCCTCGAGCACGTCAAGGGCAGCGGCCGCGTCGAGAGCGGTCACCGGGTTGGGACCGTCGTCGTTGAGGGCCCTGGTCACGGCCGCATAGTAGGCCGGATAGTCGCCGGGGAGGGTGGGTTCGACGCGGCCGCCTCCGGTCAGCGGGGACTCTCCGGATCCGACGCGGCCCCACAGGGACTCGGGTTCCGTGCCCCAGTCGGCGGTCGTCTGCGGGCGCTCGCCGTCCCGCAGGGCCGCCTCCTGCGGGTCGAGGCCGTACTTGACGTAACCCGCCTTCGATCCCAGTACCCGGAAACGCGGGCCGAGTTGGGCGGTCGTGGCCGAGACGTACAGGTGGGAGCGGACGCCGCTGGTGTGCGTGACGGCGATGAACGTGTCGTCGTCCGTCTCGGCGCCCGGGCGGCGGATGTCCGACTCGGCGTAGACCTGCGCCGCCGGGCCGAAGAGCACCAGCGCCTGGTCGACGACATGGCTGCCGAGGTCGTAGAGCAGACCTCCGATCTCTGTGGGGTCGCCGGACTCGCGCCAGCCGCCCTTCGGCTGTGGACGCCAGCGCTCGAAGCGGGACTCGAAGCGCCATACGTCGCCCAACTCGCCCTCGGCCAGCAGCTTGCGGAGGGTCAGGAAGTCGTTGTCCCAGCGGCGGTTCTGGTAGACGGAGAGCAGCAGACCGCGGTCCTCGGCGAGGGCGGCCAGCTCGCGTGCCTCGGCCGCCGTGCCCGCGACGGGCTTGTCCACGACCACCGGGAGGCCGGCCTTCAGGGCGGTGGCCGCCAGCGGGACATGCGTCTTGTTCGGGGACGCGATGACGATCAGGTCCAGCTCGGCGGCGCGGTCGAACAGCTCGTCGGGAGTGGTCGCGATCCGTACGTCCGGGAACTCGGCGCGGGCCTGCTGCTGCCGCTCCGGGTTCGAGGTGACCACCGTGTCGAGGGTGAGGCCCTCGGTGGCGGTGATCAGCGGGGCGTGGAAGACGGAGCCCGCGAGGCCGTAGCCGACGAGGCCCACGCGCAGAGGGGTGCGAGTCATGCACCCTACTTTCGCAACGCTGTTGCCAAAGTGCAAGCGGGGGAGAATGGAGGCGTGGACAGGACGAACGCAGGGGCGGCGGCAGGAGCGGGGGCCGGACGGGCGGGGATGGCGGGCTCCGCAGGCGTCAATCTGCCGGTGCTGCGCAACCACAACACGGCACTCGTGCTCGATCTGCTGCGCACGGCAGGAGGGGAGGGCATCAGCCGGCTGGAGCTCGCGGAGCGGACCGGGCTGACCCCGCAGGCCGTCAGCAAGATCACCGGACGGCTGCGGGACGAGGGGCTGGCGACGGAGGCGGGTCGCAGGGCCTCGACGGGAGGCAAGCCCCCTACGGTGCTGCGGCTGGTGCCCGAGGCGGGCCACGCCGTCGGGCTGCACCTGGACCGCGACGAACTGCGGGCGGTGCTGGTCGACCTCACGGGGACCGTGCTGGGGGAGCGGCGCACCTCGCTGGACCTGGGGGCGGGGGCCGAGGCCGTCGTCACCGCGGTGGCGGGGGAGGCGGTCGCGCTCATGGCGGGGGACTCGGGCGCCGGTTCCGTCCTCGGCGTCGGTGTCGCGCTCCCCGGTCCGCTCGACCACCACCGGGGTGTCCTGCACCGTATGACGGGATTCCCCGAGTGGAACGGCTTCCCCCTGCGGGACGCGCTCGCGCGGCGGCTCGGGGGGCCGGTCGTCGTCGACAAGGACACCAACGCGGCCGCGCTGGGACTCGCCGTCGGCGGCGAGAGCGGGTCCTTCGCCTATCTGCATCTCGCCACGGGGCTCGGCGCCGGGCTCGTCATCGGCGGCGCCGTGCACCGGGGGGCCCGTACCGGGGCCGGGGAGTTCGGGCACCAGGTCATCCAGCTGGACGGACCGCCGTGCGGCTGCGGCAACCGCGGCTGCATCGAGGCGCTGTGCCTGGCCGCGATGGCACGCGGCGCGGTCGACGAGGCGGCGCACGTCCTCGGCATCGGCGCCGGCAACCTGGTCGCACTCCTCGACATCGACCGCGTACTCCTCGGCGGCCGCACTGTCACCGCCGCCCCGGACGCCTTCCTGCGAGGGGTGCGCACTGTCCTCGTCGAACACGCCGGCCGCCTCGGCGAGGCCCCGGTACCGGTCCGGCTCGCCTCCGGCGGGGTTGCCGAGGGCGCGGCACAGCTGGTCCTGGCAGGGCTTTTCAGCCCGTCCCGGGCTTGATCCTTCACCGTCCGGCGTTGGGATTTCTCAGCCCGTCCGGCGCGGGAAATTTCAGCCCGTCCGGCGCTGGATAATTCAGCCCGTCCGGCGTTTGAGGACGAGGCCGTCAGGCCGAAGGGGGGTCTGGGGGCGCAGCCCCCAGGGACGGGACGGGAAGGGGCGGAGGGGGCGAAACACCCGCCTGCGCCCGATGGCAGCCCCCCGCATGCGCTGAACGAGCGGACCTGAAGGCCCGCACGGAGCGGCACCCTTCCCCACCCGCCGGCCCCCGGCAGACTCACATGTCCATGCGACCCTGCACGCCCGTCTCCCTCTGCCTGGCGGCAGCCGCCCTGCTCCCCGCGGCACCGCCCGCACACGCGGCCGACGCCTCCACCTGCGCCGCCCCCGACGCCCGCCGCTTCCCCCTCACCACCCGCATCCACGGCGGCCCGGACACCTATGAAGCGGGTGGCGGATACGGCATCTGGTATCTGGACCTCACCAACACCACCACCCGGACCTGCGGAAAGATCCACCCGGTCGTCGTGCTCGTCGACGACAGGCACGAGCTGACGTCCTCGCAGACCCATCTGGAGTTCTACGACGGCACCCACCCGCACCCCGTCCAGTTCGAGACCACCGACGAGGACGAACTGGTCGGGCCCTTCGACGACGGCTTCCCCGGGTTCACCGTCGGCCCCCGGCAGACCGTCACCGTGAAGATCCGCCTCGCCATCACCTCGGACGCGGCCCCCAACCAGGTCACCGCCGACGCCGCCGTCGTCCAGCGGCGGGGCGACGACGGCGACTGGGTCGGACAGTCCAACGACTACGCCTTCCGCATCCACAACGACGCGAGCCCCACCCCAAGCCCCAGCACCACGGGAACCGGCACCACCCCGCCCAGCCGCGCCCCCCGCCTCCCCTTCGCCGACGAACTCGCCCGCACCGGCCTCGGCACCCCAGGCGTCGCCCTCGCCGCTGCCGCGGTCCTCGTCACCGGCGGTGCGCTGCTGCTGGCCCGCAGACAGCGCAGGCGCCGCTGAGACGCCCATTCCCGAAGATCCGGCCAGTGTCTACGCTGGGGGCGCACGCAGCACCGCGTACATGCGTACGGCAGGAGATCCCGCACATGGCAGAACGCAGGCCCATCGAGTCGTGGCTCACCGACATGGACGGTGTGCTCATCCACGAGGGCGTACCGATCCCCGGCGCCGATGCCTTCCTCAAGAAGCTGCGCGAGTCCGGCAAGCCCTTCCTGGTCCTCACCAACAACTCGATCTACACCCCGCGCGACCTGCACGCCCGGCTGCGCCGCATGGGTCTGGACGTGCCCGTCGAGTCCATCTGGACCTCCGCCCTGGCCACCGCCCAGTTCCTGGACGACCAGCGCCCGGGCGGCTCGGCCTACGTCATCGGCGAGGCGGGTCTGACCACCGCCCTGCACGACATCGGGTACATCCTCACCGACCACGAGCCGGACTACGTCGTCCTCGGCGAGACCCGGACGTACTCCTTCGAGGCCATGACCAAGGCCGTACGGCTGATCAACGACGGCGCCCGCTTCATCTGCACCAACCCCGACGAGACCGGCCCCTCCACCGAGGGCCCGCTGCCCGCCACCGGCGCGGTCGCCGCGCTGATCACCAAGGCGACCGGCAAGAAGCCGTACTTCGCGGGCAAGCCCAACCCGCTGATGATGCGGACGGGTCTCAACGCCATCGGGGCGCACTCCGAGACCAGCGCGATGATCGGCGACCGCATGGACACCGACGTACTGGCCGGCATGGAGGCCGGGATGCAGACGTTCCTGGTGCTCACCGGGCTGACCCGGCCCGAGCAGGTCGAGGACTTCCCGTACCGGCCGTCCAAGGTCGTCGACTCGATCGCGGACCTCGTCGACCGGGTCTGAAACCCCGCTTGACCCATTCGGAGCAATGCGGTCCCGCTGAGGATGCGGTGCCCCGGTCCGCGGGGGAGTCTCCAGATATCTGGAGGTTTCACGATGGGTTCACCACGTCTCACTCTCTGTACCGGGGTTCTGGCCGTCTGCGCCCTCACCCCGCCGGTGTACGCGGTCGACGCGGGCGGAGCCGGTATCTCTGTGAGCCCCTCGTCCCCCGCGCCGGGGACGGATGTCGCGCTCCGGGTGACCGGGTGCTCGGCGAAGGCGGGGACCGCCGCGTCCAGGGCGTTCGTCGCGGATGTACGACTCGCGGGCGCCGACGGCACCCTCACCGGGAACAGCCGCGTCCGTGCCTCGGCCGAGCCCGGCTCCTACGACGTCAAGGTCACCTGCGCGGGCGCCGTGACCACGGCCAGGATCACCGTCGTATCCCCGTCCCCCTCCCCGTCCAAGCCGCAGCCGGCCTCGCACCCCGCGGCGTCCCCCGTCGCCCCCGTCCACGCGGGCGGGGGTGGCACCGCGCACTTCGCCACCGTGGACGTCCGTGAGGCCGGACCCGGCACGGGGCAGGCAGTCACCGGGCTGGTGCTCGTGGCCGCGGCCGCGGGCGCCGTCGCGGTCCTGAGCGCGCGCCGGAGCCGCGGAACGGACTGAATCCATGTCGGACGACGAACACCCCTCCGGGTCCGGGCGCCTCGTGATGGCCCTGACCTGGGCGGCGCTGCTGCTCGCGCTGTGGCAGTGGGGTGTGCAGTTGACCGACGTACGGCAGGACATGTCCGCACCCGCCACCGGTGACATGGGCGCGGTCGGACGCCCGCCGGTCACGGAACTCCCGCCCGCCGTCCGCCCGTTGGGGAACGCACTGCCGCAGCGCATCGACATTCCCGCCCTGGGCGTCCAGGCACCCGTGCTGCCCCGCGGCCTGGACCGCCAGGGAGCGATCGAACCGCCGCCCTTCGAGCAGGCGGGCACCGTCGGGTGGTACGCGGCCGGGACCCGACCGGGCGCCGCCGGAGCCGCGCTGATGCTGGGGCACCTCGACACCGAGACCGGACCCGCCGTCTTCTACAAGCTGAGCTCCCTACGACCCGGCCAGACCGTCCGCGTCACCCGTGACGACGGCAAGGCCGCCGAGTTCACCGTCGAGGGCGTCCAGGTCCAGAACCGCGACCACTTCGACGCCCGGCAGGCCTACGGACAACACCGACCCGGGCGCGCGGAGCTGCGCCTGATCACCTGCGGGGGCACCTTCGACCGGGACAGCGGCAGCTACACGGCGAACGTGATCGTCTCGGCTTACCTCACGGGAACCGGCCACTGACCGCCCGCACCTGCCCCGGCCGCCGGCCTGCTCATCCTGACGCCGGGCGCGGGGCTGCGGGAGTGCTGCACCGTTCCGGGGGCCGGCCCCCGGGCCCCCGGCGGAGAGGCAGGTTGCCGGGGTGTCTGGTGCGGGCATCGCGAGGGGGCCGGTACCGGGGCCGCCGTACCTGGCCCGGCCGGCGGCCTGCTCCCCCCGACGCCGCCGACCGGGCTGGTCCTCAACCGCGGGCGCAAGGGCTGCGGGAGTAACCCGGCGACCGGCGCGGGAGGTCATGGGGTCACAGCGGCAAGGACCGGCCGGGGACTGGGGCCGTCTGAGACGACTCTAGAACGGATGAGCGCCAGAGCCTAGAGGCCGAATGACGCCAGGTTCCGTTACGGTGGCTCTCCGTCATACGCACTGGTGAACGACGGTGCACTGAGGGTTATACGTCGACCCTCCGGACCGGCCGGGTGCTGCCGTGCCCACCCCGGCCATGGTGCTGTAACAGCTCGCCGACAAGCTCCCTGCGACCTCGTGGGCGAGGCGGGCTGTATGTCAGGATTGAGACCTGGACCGGTGCACCCAAGGGGGAGTTGGATGTACGGCATGAGGGGGGCCCGAGTGAGGGCTTCCGCGGCGGTGCTGGGGGCGGCGCTGCTGGTCGCGGGATGTTCCTCCGGGGGCGGGGACGACAAGAACGCCGGCGCGAAGATCACCCAACAGCCCAAGGACAGCGATCCGTTCTGGGTCAACCCGGACGGCAACGCGGCACGTCAGGTCGCCGCCTACGCCAAGTCCGGCAAGGACTCCGAAGCCGAGCAGATCCGCAAGATCGCCGAGCAGCCGACCGGCGAGTGGATCGGCCCGGAGAACCCCGAGCCGGAGGCCCGGGGCTTCACGGAGGCCGCCGACAAGGCCGGCCGCACGGCCCTGCTGGTCCTCTACAACATCCCGCACCGCGACTGCGGCCAGTACTCCCAGGGCGGCGCGGCCGACGGCAACGCCTACCGCGCCTGGATCGACGGCGTGGCCACGGGTATCGGGGACCGCGCCGCCATGGTGATCCTCGAGCCGGACGCCGTACTGCACCTGGTGGACGGCTGCACCCAGCCCCAGTTCCAGGAGGAGCGCTACAGCCTCCTCAACTACGCCATCGCCAAGCTGAAGTCCCTGAAGAACACCAAGGTCTACCTGGACGCGGGCAACGCCGGCTGGGGCCACCCCGACCAGATCTTCCAGCCCCTCCAGCGCGCGGGCGTGACCCAGGCCGACGGATTCTCGGTCAACGTCTCCAACTTCTACTCCACCCAGGACTCCATCGCGTACGGCAAGCAGCTGTCCGCAAAGGTGGGCGACAAACACTTCGTCATCGACACCAGCCGCAATGGCAACGGCCCGTACACGGCAGGCAAGGCAGACGAAAACTGGTGCAACCCGCCCGGCCGCAAACTGGGCGAGAACCCGACCACGAAGACGGCGGATCCTCTGGTGGACGCATACCTGTGGGTCAAACGCCCCGGCGAGTCCGACGGCACCTGCAGGGGCGGCCCCAAGGCAGGCGAATGGTGGCCGGCTTATGCATTGAAGCTGGTGGAAGGGGCGAGTTCTTAAGGGGCGCGGGGCTGTGACATCTGCGGCTCCGCCGCGATGGGGGTCCCCCGCTCGAGCGAAGCCGAGAGTGGGGGGAGCGACAAGCCACAGCGCTCAGCGCTCCCGCACCCCAAAAGACGACCTGCGGGAGCGCTACGGCACCCTCACCCACTGCGCCTTCGACGGCGTCCCCTGATCGTCATCGACGAACAGCATGTACCACCCCGAAGTCACGAGATTCCGATTCTTCGGCACGGTGACCGTGATCTTGTCACCGGAGACCTGGTAGTCCAACGCAATGGACCGCTGATCCACGTCCGTGACGTGAGTGGACGCACTGGGCCGAATCAACCGCACCTTCTTGATCGCTGAAGCCTGCGGCGACGTGAACGTCCCCGACCCGCCCCGAGCAATGGTCTGCGGCCCCCCGGACAACGACGGCCGCGAATCCCGATAAAGATAGGGCGGGGTGTAGATCTCGATCCGCTGCTCGAACTTCCCCGGCTTCGTGTTCGCCTTGTCGCCGTACAGCGAGTCCGACCCGAAGAACATCACCCGCCCGTCCGGCAGCAGAATCGACCCGGAGTGGTAGTTCCGCCCCACCTCGGGATCGGCGACCTGCTGGAACGTGTTGGTGTCCGGGTGATAGAGCCGGGCCTGCAGGATGTTGGAGTCGCTGCGCCCGCGATAGTCCTCCGACCCGCCGGACACCAGTACCGTGTCGTCCGGCAGCACCGAGGACTGCGGATACCGCGTCCCCTTCTCCAGCGTCGGCCCGTCCACGAACTTCGGATTGCTGTCCTTGAGGTCGATCAACCGCGTCTTGTTGCTGGACAGCTTCGACTCGCCGACCCCGCCACCGCCGATCACCATGAACTTCTCGTTCTGCGCCGGAGGCAGCAGCACGGTGCCGGACGTCTCCATCTCGTTGGCGTCGCTCAGCCCGGGCAGCTTGGTGAACTGGTTCGTATCGACGTCCCAGATACCCGGAATACGGCCGACGTTGTCGGGCCCGTACCCCGCATTCGAACCCGAATAGAAGATCTTTCCGTTCTGCATCAGGAACAGAGCCGGATACGTCGGGAACTGCCGGATCTTCGACGTGTACGTCCACTTCTTGGTCTTCGGGTCGAAGACCTCGTTCTTGCCCGGCACCAGCTGCCCGATGTCGTCGAGCCCGGACACGCTGAGGATCTTGCCGTCCGACAAAGTCGTCAGCGTCGGATACCAGCGCGCCTCGTTCATCGGGTCGACCTTGATGTACTTCTCGGCGACCGGGTCGAACTCGAAGGCGTCCCGGATCCCCTGGAAGTCCTTCTTGTCGAGGGCGAGCTTCTGCGCGATGCCGTACGTGTTGCGTGCGTCGGCGCCGGTCAGGCCCTGGATCCGGTAGTTGTCCTGCGTACCGGTCTCGTACTTCGATCCGCTCTTCTTCGCCTCGACGTAAATACGGCCGAGCCCCGGGTCGTTGCGCAGGAACTTCCCCGTCTTCGGGTCGAAGACCTTCGTCGCGCGCGGCACGAGCACCGGGTCCTTGGACACGAAGGTCTTGCCGTTCTCCTTGCCCGTGAACTTCGTCCCCGCGGGCAGGGTCATCGGCTTGTCCGGGTTCTCGTTGTGCACCACCATCAGGCCGCCGGCCTTGGTGACGTCACCCTTCAGCTTCTCGTACCGCTTCGTCCCGCCCGCGATCAGCAGATTGCCGTTCGCCAACTGGGTGTGGCCGGTGCAGAACAGGTCCTTGGGCGTCGGGATCTTCTTGATGGTGCCCTTGACCGGGTCCCAGATCCGGGTGTCGAACTTCTTCGCGTTGAAGTTGTCCTGGTTGTTGCCCGAGCCGGCGATCAGCAGCACCTTGCCGGTGCGCAGCAGCGCCGCGTGGATGGTGTCCTGGCGGTATTCGGGCGGGAACTCGATGATGTCCCAGTGCCCGTTCTTCGCCTTGTACTCGGGTCTGTTGATCTTGTACTGGTGGTATTTCTCGGTGCCGACTCGGTAGAGCCACGGCCCGTTCATCCCGGCCAGCGCGAGCACCACCGCCGTGCCGATCGCGAGTCGACGGGCGCGGCGGCGGCCTGCACGGTCGTTCATTCCTTGCGTCCCCCAAGTCCACCGAGAGCGATCTGCATCGTCTGGTCACTGCCTGCGCCCGAGCCCCCGCCGGAGGCGGCCCAGCTGGGCTTCTGCCCCGAGCCGTGCGGCGACTGCGGCACGTGCTGCCCGGGCAGCGGCTTCGGCTGGTACGCCGCCGCGGGCGCCGCCGAGTCCTGCAGCTCCTCGTACAGCGGCGCGGGCGGCTGCTTCTTCGCCTGCCTGAGGCCGTACCGCCAGGCGAAGATCGGCGACGCGGTGATCAGCAGGGCGAACGTGGCCCAGATGATCATCGCCGGGTGCGAGTGCCCGAGTGTGAGACCGGCGGCGATCGAGCCGCCGAAGACCAGGATGAAGAACAGGTGGATCCGGAAGGTCCCGAACAGCGTGTCCGGGCTGGCCGAGTCGCCCTTGGGCGTCACCACGAACTTGCTCTTGCGACGCAGCACGGTGTCCATCAGGGAACGTGCGTAGATCGGCGCCGAGAGGGCCGACATCACCATGCCCGCCACACCGCCGGAGCCCTCCGGCTCGTGCGGGGAGACGTTGTGCCGGCGGTTCCAGACGTACAGGCCGATCTGCAGCGCGGACGCGTTGCCGTACAGCATCAGCCAGACCGTCGGGTCGATGTTCACACCCGAGGCGCCCAGACCCAGGAACAGCGCACAGCTCAGCGCCGCCAGGATCCAGTTGAGAGCCGACATCGGGTAGAAGATGATCATCATCGTGTAGTTGAAGAGCTTGCCCGGAGGCAGCGAGAACCAGCCCTTCCAGTACTGCTTCAGGATCGTCTCGTAGGTGCCACGGGACCAGCGCAGCTGCTGTGTGAAGAAGTCCGTCCAGGCACCCGGGCCCTCGCCCACCGCGAGCACGTCCGGCGTGTACACCGACCGCCACTTCCTGCCCGTCGCCGGGTTCCGGTGCCGGTGGATCTCGAAGCCGGTGGCCATGTCCTCGGTGATCGAGTCGTACAGACCGCCGATCTGCTTGAGCGCCTTGATCCGTACGGCGTTCGACGTACCGACGAACATCGGGGCTCCGTAGCGGTTTCCGGCCCGCTGGATGAGGGCGTGGAAGAGGAACTGCTGGGATTCGGCCGCCTTGGTGATGGGGTTGTCGTAGTTGCCGTACACCTGCGGGCCGATGACGAAGCCGACGTCCGGGTCGCGGAAGAAGCCGAGCATCCGCTCCAGGTAGTTGGGCAGCGGCACGTGGTCGGTGTCGACGGAGGCGAAGAAGTCGTAGTCGTCGCCGTGCGCCTCGAGCCAGGCGTTGTAGTTGCCGTGCTTGGTCCTGGCGCGGTGCGGGCCCTTCTTCTGGTTCCACTTCTCGACGCCCTTGCGGGAGAAGTGGTGCACGCCGAGGCGCTCGCAGACGGCCTTCACCTCGGCGTCGTCGCCCTCGTCGAGCAGCCAGATGTGCAGAAGCCCCCGGTGGCGCAGCCGCACGGCCGCCTCCAGGGTCTTCGTCACCATCTCCAGGGGTTCCTTGCCGGGCACGTACGTCGTGATGAACGCGACTCTGGTGCCGGTCTCCGGGACCACCGGGATGGGGTCGCGGGCGACCAGCGTGGCGTGCGCGTTGGACAGCACGTTCATGCAGCGGAAGAACTCGATCAGGCCGATCGAGACGAGCATGACGACGTCCAGCGCCGGCAGGAAGCTGAAGGCGGGGTAGTCGCGCTCGGTCCAGTGCTGAGGCTGCAGCAGCCAGCCGAGCAGGATCAGCGAGAGCAGCGGCGCAGCGCCCAGCATCAGGGCGGCGCGCAGCCGGTGCGGCTCCTGCGAGAGCAGTGAGCGGTACTGCACCTTGTACGGCTTGTTCGGGTCGGGCTGGGTGAGGGGACCGGCCAGCCGGCTGTAGTGCTCGTAGTCGTATCTCGGCAGGGTCTTCTTGATGCGTCGGAACTGGCCTGTCGTGCTGTTCCGGTGGGACTCCACCCTGAGCTGGGTTGTTTCTGACGGGTCGAAATTATGCCGGGCGCCCGTCGGCGTCGACGTCATGAGTCATCCCCCCACACGCAGGTCGCTGCGTGTCGTGTCGGTTCCTTCCGCCCGCAGTCGAGTCCCCCTCGACTCCCCACGGACGAATCAGTGACCGGCCGCAGTCACCACACTTTCCACACCCGAAGACATGGAACCGCGACCTTCCGGTTGCATGATGCCCCCCTCGGCATCCGCTCGTGAACGGGGCCCCTTATCCCCACGAACCCGGCAACCGCTTACTTGCCCCCCAACTGCCGCGCATCCGCAGCATCTTGGAAAACAGGGTTCTACGGCGTTCATCATGATCGCAAGATGCGAAACGCGGTGTTTACCGGTCATACGCGTTCATTGTGGCGTGCGTGGGGGTCCTGTGGACCAGTTGTGGACAGCCGGGCGCGGATGTTGCCGAAGTGCTCTCTTATGGCCTTCTCCGCCCGTACCGAGTCGCCCGAACGCACCGCGTCGAGGATGTCCCGGTGCTGTCTGCAGGTCACCTTCGGGTCCTGGGGCGCGCCGCCCAGATCCGTCTGTACGCGGTGGAAGGCGTCCCAGAACGCTTCCAGGACCTCGCCGAGGAGCACGTTGTCCAGCCCTCGGTACAGGGTGGCGTGAAAGGCGCGGTCGGTGTCCGCGAGGCCGGCGCCTCCTTGCGCGGCCTGGTGCTCCATGCGGTTCACGAGGGCGTCGAGTTCAATGAGGTCCGGCTCCGGGATGCGTCCGGCGAGCCGGGAGACGAGCCCCGTCTCCACCGCCTCGCGCAGTTCCAGCAACTGGAGCAGGGAGTCCTCTCCGCGGTAGTGCCCGGCGACCGTGCGGAAGGCGAGGCCCTCGATCATCGGGGCCAGCGACATCGGGCCGACATACGTGCCGAAGCCGTGCCGGATCTCCACGATGCCCATCGCCTGCAGCGCCTTCAGCGCCTCGCGCACCGAGTTCCGGCTCGCGCCGAGGAACTCCATCAGCTCGGGCTCGGTCGGCAGCGGGGCCCCGGAGGGCAGCCTGCGGTCGATGATCAGCTTCTTGATCCGCTCCTGGAGGTCACGCGCTGCCATGGCCAGAGAGTAGCGCTCCGCCGGGTGCGCGGGACTGGGCCGCCGAACGTCTGCGGCGCCGTCGTGGCTGGTCGCGCCCAAGCGGCGGAGCCGCATATCGACACAGCCCCGCGCCCCTTCAGGACCTGCCCTCCGGCGGTCATGGCTGCGGCCCGCCCGAATGGCGAAGGCCCCCCGCTTGCGCGGAGGGCCTCTGCTGTCTGTGCGCCGCCAGGGACTCGAACCCCGGACCCGCTGATGCTGCATCTTCCGGGGGGTGACCCCCGGACCCCCAGCCGTCGCTGTGGTGCCGGGAGGAATCCGGCGTGCTGGAGTGCGGCCCGCCCGAATGGCGAAGGCCCCCCGCTTGCGCGGAGGGCCTTCGCTGTCTGTGCGCCGCCAGGGACTCGAACCCCGGACCCGCTGATTAAGAGTCAGCTGCTCTAACCAACTGAGCTAGCGGCGCCTGCTGACGTCGTAACTCTACCGGACGGTCGGGGGTGCTCCGGACCACCCGTCCCGGCGGCCCCGCCGGGTCACGGGCGGCGCTTGTACATCATTCGGACCGTCAACATGCGCGTCGGGAAGAGGGTTGGGAAACTGATCACCGTGGACAGGCCCGGTCATTTTCATCTGGAGTGTGAGGGGAATCGCATGGCGACTCCGGTATTCGAGGAATTCGATCCGGCGAACGACTGCGACTGCCCGGGATGTGCGCACTGGCGGAGTGTTCTGCCGTATTCGCGGGCGGTACGGCACCTGGTGGCCCGCCGCGCCGTGATCGTGGCGGCCGCCGCGTCCGCGGCCCTCGGCGCAGGGCACGTGGCACCGGCGCTCGCCGCCCCGCAGGTACCGCCCGGACCGGGCGTTTCCGCAGGCAGCGAGGTGGCCACCCCACAGGGGCACCGGGCCCCGCTGCACGGCAGGGGCGGCCCGCCCGTCGAGCCCGCGGGTGACGTCAAGGCGCCCCGGACCACCCGCGCGGACATCATCACCCGGGCCAAGAAATGGATCGACGCGAAGGTGCCGTACAGCATGGAGGCCTACTGGTCCGACGGATACCGACAGGACTGTTCGGGTTATGTCTCGATGGCCTGGGGGCTGCCCGGAAACGAATGGACGGGCACCCTGGGCAAGTTCGGGGAGCGCGTCACCAAGGATGAACTGCAGCCCGGCGACATTCTGCTGTTCCACAATCCGCAGAACCCGGAGAGGGGCTCTCACGTCGTCATCTTCGGCGGCTGGAAGGACTACACGCACACCTCGTACCTCGCCTACGAGCAGCGGCCCCCGCAGGCCCGCCGGAAGGAGACCCCGTACGCCTACTGGCACCAGTCGAACCGCTACGTCCCCTACCGCTACAAGGGGCTCAAGGAGGACCCGCCGGCCGGTCCGGACAAGCCGGCGAATCCGCCGGGCCTCGCGGCGCCGTACCCGGGAGACGCGTACTTCGGCCCAGGCGCGAACAACAAGTACGTGACCCAGCTCGGGCAGATGCTCGTCGCGCGCGGTGCCGGGCAGTACTACGCAAGGGGTCCCGGCCCGCGCTGGTCGGACGCGGACCGCCGGGCCACCGGGGCGTTCCAGCTGGCCCAGGGCTGGAACGGCGCGGAGGTGCGCGGCCTGCCGGGGCCGCAGACCTGGGACCTGCTGGTGTCGGGCAAGGGCAAGGACATCGCTCCGGTCGACGCGCAGGATCCGCAGGTGCCCTCGTCCCATGGGGTGCCGGGCTATCCGGGACGGGCGATGTTCCGCCCCGGCGCCTCCAACCCGTACGTCACCCAGCTGGGGGAGCAACTGGTGAAGAAGGGGTTCGACAAGTACTACACGGCCGATCCGGGGCCGGACTGGGACGAGGAGGACCGGCGCAACGTCGAGGACTTCCAGCGCTCCCAGGGCTGGCGGGGCGGCGCGGCGGACGGGGTCCCGGGCCCGGAGACCTGGCGGCGGCTCTTCTCCTGAGCGCATCCGGCAATGCCCGCTTTGCCTTATTCCGAGCGGTTTGGCTTGACCCATCTGTTGTGACGCATCTGTTGTGACGCATCTGGCGCGGAGGCTGGAGGCACGCATGAGTACGACGACCACTTCACAGACGCCCGAGTCGGAGGGGCCGGGCAGACCCGGCCGCCTCATCCAGAACGAGGCGACCACCGAGATCCCCGTCCATCTGTTGTTCCGCGACGAAGCGGCCCCGGTGTCCGTGCCGCTCAGGCCGACGGTGGTCGGCCGTCGGCAGGGAACGGGTGAACAGCCGCGGTTCCGGCGCCCGACTGCGGCGAAGCCGCGGTCCGTGCCCGAGGTCGACCCCGACCTGGCCGAGCGGCCCGCCAGGGTGCTGCCCGCGACGGCCGGCGTCCTCGCCGGGGCCTGCGGGGCGGCCGGATGCGTGGCGACCACGTGGTGGGCCGGCGTGCTGCCGTCCCTCGCGGTGACGGCGCTACGGCTGCCGGCGGGCCCGGGCGCCGGACTCGGCCCCGCGCAGTGGGCGGCCTACGCGGGCGCCACGGCGCTGGGCTTCTTCGGCTTCGGCGGCCTCGCGCGCGGCCGGACCGGACGGGCCTGGGTGCTGGGGCTGTACGGCCGCTACCGGGGCACCGTCCGGCGCACCGGCCTGATGTGGGTCAACCCGCTGCACCTGCGCCGCCGGGTCGACGTGCGGCTGCGGCACTGGCGCAGCGAGGAGATGCCCGCGGCCGACGGCAACGGGGTCGCGCTGCGGGTCGTCGTGCTGGTGGTGTGGCGGGTGCGGGACACCGCACGGGCCGTGCTGGGCATCGAGGACCACGAGACCTATCTGCGCGAGTGCGTGGAGGCGGCCCTCGCGCGGGTCGCGGTGGAGGCGCCCGGTGCGTCGAAGGGCTCGGTGGAGGCCGTCGCGGAGGCGCTGACCCGGCTGACGGCGGCGGACGCCGCGCCGGTCGGGCTCGAGGTGTTCTCGGTGCAGCCGGTCCGCGTCGAGTACGCCCCCGAGGTGGCCGCCGCGATGCAGCGCCGCCGTATCGCCGCCCTGGACGCAGAGCACCGCGCGACCGTGCTCACCTCGGTCGTCGACTCGGTGGAGGACACCGTGACGCGGCTGACCGTGCGGGGCCTGGTGGAACTGGACGACTACGAACGCAAGGCGCTGGTCAAGGACTTGACGGTGGCGTTCTGCGCGGGGCGCACAGAACCGGGCCCGTGACGGCGCGGCCATGTCGTGTGCATGGACACGACCAACAATCGGCAATAATCTGGGACTTGGTCTAGACCTGCACGCCTCATGGAACTTCCCCCACGTTCTTCAGGAGCGGCAGCATGCGCAAGAAGACCAAGTGGTACGCCGCCGCGCTCGGACTCACCACGGCGGGAGCATTCGTGCTCTCCGCCGGAGGCGCGAGCGGCCACGGCTACACCGACCTCCCCGTCAGCAGGCAGAAGCTCTGCCAGAACGGCACCGTGACCAACTGCGGCGAGATCCAGTACGAGCCGCAGAGCGTCGAGGGCCCCAAGGGCTTCCCCGCCACCGGACCGGCCGACGGCGCCATCTGCTCCGGCGGCAACTCCCGCTTCTCGCAGCTCGACAGCCCGAAGACCCCCTCGGGCGGCGCCTGGCCCACCACCAGGGTGACGGGCGGGCAGAGCTACACCTTCCGCTGGCAGTTCACCGCCGTGCACGCCACCACCGACTTCAAGTACTACGTCACCAGGCAGGGCTGGAACCAGAACCACAACCTGGCCCGCTCCGACCTCAACACGACACCGTTCCTGACGGTGCCCTACAACGGGCAGCGTCCCCCGGCCACCCTCTCCCACAGCGGCACACTGCCGTCCGGACTGAGCGGCCACCACGTCATCGTCGCCGTATGGACGATCGCGGACACGGGCAACGCGTTCTACGCCTGCTCGGACGTCACGTTCTGAGGGTTCCTTGAGCCAATGGCCAGGTCGGCGTGGGTAGGTTCCTCCCACGCCGACCGAACGGGGCCGGCGTACGACCTCGGGGGACCTCATGGCCGCTATGGATGCTCTGTTCTACGTCGTGCCCAGCCTCATGATCGCCCTCGCGCTCGCCGGCCTGATCCGCCTGCTGGGCCGCGCCCGGCGCATCCGCAGCGCATGGAACAGCGGGCTCACCGCCGAGGCGCGCTGCCTGAACACGTACACCACGACCAGCGGGGGCGGCGGCGACAGCTCCGTGAGCACGACGCTGCACCACGTCTACGAGTTCACCACCCGCGAGGGCCGCCCGGTCCGGTTCGAGGAGAGCAGCGGGCCGCGGACGATCGTCACCGGCGACATCGTCACGGTGCGGTATCCGGCCGAGCACCCGGAGTGGGCCACGGCGAAGCCGCCCCAGCCCGGCCGGCTCGTGGCCGAGCAGGGCTGCCTGCTGGCCTTCTTCGGCGTGTTCATCGCCTTCTGCATCGCCTTCATGGTCGGGTTCAGCCTGATCTCGGACGTCTTCAGTCCCGGCGAAGGCGTGGACGACACCACCAACACCGTCGTCGTGGACGGCGTCACGATGACCCCGTGACCCTCCACATCTGACGGCCCATCAACTACCGTGCGCCTCCATGGAGTCCAGGCGATCCACCAGGCGTACGGTCGCGGAGCTCGTAGCCGAGCGGTGGGGCGACCACCGGCCCGGGCTGTGGTGCGAGGAACGCGTGCTCACCCACCACGAGGTGGCCGCCGGTGCCGCCGCCCGGGCGGCCCTGCTGGCCGATCTGCTGCCGCCGGGCGCCGAGCCGCATGTGGGTGTGCTGCTCGACAACACCCCTGAGTACCCGCTGTGGCTGGGCGCGGCAGCGCTCGCGGGAGCGGCTGTCGCCGGGATCAATCCCACCCGCCGGGGCCCGGAGCTGGCCCGCGACATCCTGCACACCGAATGCCGGATCGTGCTCACCGAGCGCACCCACCTCCCGCTCCTGGACGGCTTGGAACTCCCCGGCGTACGCCTGCTGCCGACCGACGGCGAGGAGTACGACAATCTGCTCGCTTCGTATACGAACGCCGGACCGGACGCCTCCCGGGCCACCCCCGACGACCGCTTCCTCCTCTACTTCACCTCTGGCTCGACCGGGGCCCCGAAGGCCGCGATCTGCACCCAGGGGCGACTGGCCGCCGCGGGAGCCTCGCTGGTCGGCCAGTTCGGGGTGCGCCCCGACGACGTGCACTACATCTGCATGCCGATGTTCCACGGCAACGCGGTGATCGCCGACTGGGCGCCCGCGCTGGCGGCCGGTGCGGGTGTGGCGCTGCGTCGGCGTTTTTCGGCGTCGCGGTTCCTGGCGGACGTACGGAGGTACGGGGCGACGTACTTCACGTATGTGGGGCGTGCCGTGCAGTACATCCTGGCCACCGAGGAGCGCGAGGACGACCGGGACAATCCGCTGCGGCTCGGCTTCGGCACGGAGGCGGGGGCGGTGGACGCGGTGGCCTTCGAGCGGCGGTTCGGAGTGCGGTTGGTGGAGGGGTACGGGTCGTCGGAGGGCGGGGCGGCCGTGCAGTGGTCGCCGGGGACGCCGCCGGGTGCGGTCGGGCGGCCGGCGCCCGGGCTCGTCGTACTCGATCCGGAGACGCGCAAGGAGTGCCCGCCCGCCGTGTGCGACGCGGCCGGGCGGCTGCTCAACGGGGACGAGGCCATAGGGGAGCTGGTGAACCAGGGGCCGAACCCCTTCGAGGGGTACTGGCGCAACCCCGCGGCGGAGGCCGAGCGGCTCCACGACGGCTGGTACTGGACCGGCGACCTCTTCTACCGGGACGCCGCCGGCTACCTCTACTTCGCCGGCCGCACCGACGACCGCCTCCGCGTCGACAGCGAGAACCTGGCCGCCGCGATGATCGAGAACATCCTCGCCCGGTACGAGGGTGCCGACGCCGTCGCCGTGTACGCCGTGCCCGATCCGGTGACCGGGGACCAGGTGATGGCGACGATCGCCGGCAGCTTCGACCCGGCGGGTTTCGCCGACTTCCTGGCCGCCCAGCCCGACCTCGGGACGAAGATGGCACCCCGGTTCGTGCGGGTCGTGGACCGGATGCCGGTCACGGCCACGAACAAGATCCACCGGTCCCGGCTCAGGAGGGAGGGGCTGCGATGCACCGACCCGGTGTGGTGGCGACCGCCGACCGAGCAGACGCCCACCTACCGAAGGCTGACCAGGAACGACCGGGAAGCCGCCGAAGGATCTCCCCGGGGCTGACTTCTTCACTCTGCGGCCGCGGCAGCCGCCGGTGGAAGGGGGGTGTGGGTGGCGAAGCCCCCACAACGCGCGGCGAAGCCGCACAGGAACAACGATGGCGAGGTGGTTCGCGCTTTCCGCGAACACGCCTCGCCATCGCCATCGTGCGCCGCCAGGGACTCGAACCCCGGACCCGCTGATTAAGAGTCAGCTGCTCTAACCAACTGAGCTAGCGGCGCATGACTCACGCCGACCGCGATTTACGTTTCCGTGTCCCGCGGGTGGCGACGAAGAAAATAGTACCTGGTCCGGAGGGGTGCTCCGGACCACCCTGCGAAGTCGGACTAGATCGCCAGGGACAGCAGTACGGGCGCCGCGTTCCGGTTCAGGGTGTCCGCTGCCTGGCGGAGTCGGTGGGCGTCCTCGACGGGGAGGGAGAGGGCCAGGCAGCCGACCGAGGAGCCGGCGCTGATCGGGACGGCCGCGCAGACCGTGCCGACCGCGTACTCCTGGAGGTCCAGATGGGGCACGGTGGGCGGCTGGGACTCCAGACGGGAGAGCAGGAGCCGGTCGCTGGTGATCGTGCGCGAGGTGAGGCGGGCCAGCTTGTGGCGGGAGAGGTGGTCGCGCCGGCTGTTGTGGTCCAGCTGGCCGAGGAGGCTCTTGCCGATCGCGGTGGCGTGGGCCGAGTAGCGGAAGTCGACCCACTCGTTGACCACCGGGGTGGTCGGGCCGTCGGCGTACTGGGCGATCTTGACCTCGCCGTCCACGTACCGGCTCAGGTACACGGCCGCGCCCACCGAGTCGCGCAGCCGGTCCAGAGTGCGCTGGAGCTTCTCGCGCAGTGCCTGCTCGCGCCCCTGTGCGGAGCCGAGGCGGGTGAGCGCGTCGCCCGTGACGTAGGCGCCGTCGGCGATCTGCTCGACGTAGCCCTCACGGCGCAGCATCCTCAGGAGCGTGGTCAGCCGTTCCGGGGTGAGGCCGGTCAGCCTGGCGAGCTCGGTGTCGGTGACTCCGGTGGTGTGCCGTGCCACGGTCTCCAGGACGCGTAGGGCGTCCTGAGCCGAGTGGTACGGCGCGGTCGGCTCGTGCTTCAGCGCCACGGTGGTCCCCCTGGCTCGCTCTACAACTGGGCCGTATTGCGGACAGCGAATCTCTTCCACGATAACCGTCAAGCGGCTTGTTGTGAGCGGCTGTTGACGAGATTAAGACCCCGGCGCACGGCTCTCAGCAGGGGCGCAGGCACTCTGGCATATGCCGTTGCCATGACCCGGCGCCGGGACCTCGCAGATTGACCGACGTTCAACACCTGACGTCAGAGCACCGCACTGAGAAATTCCCGGGTCCGGTCCTTCTCGGGATCGCTGAAGATCTTCTCCGGCGGGCCGGATTCGATGACCCGGCCGGAGTCGAACATCAGCACCTGGTCCGAGATGTCCCTTGCGAAGTTCATCTCGTGGGTCACACAGAGCATGGTGATGTCGGTGGTGCGGGCGATGTCCCGCAGCACGTCGAGCACGCCCGCGACCAGCTCCGGGTCCAGCGCCGAGGTCACCTCGTCCAGGAGCAGCACCTGCGGCCGCATCGCCAGCGCCCGGGCGATCGCCACCCGCTGCTGCTGGCCGCCGGAGAGCTGGGTGGGGCGGGAGCCTGCCTTGTCGGCGAGGCCCACCAACTCCAGCAGTTCGAGGGCGCGCGTCTCCGCCTCGTCCTTGGGCAGGCCGAGGACGGTGACCGGGGCCTCGGTGATGTTGCGCAGCACCGACATGTTCGGGAACAGGTTGAACTGCTGGAACACCATCCCGATCTTCTTGCGGATCTCACGGATCTGCTTCTCGGAGGCCGGGAAGAGCTGCTCGCCGTCGACGGTGATCGTGCCCTCCTCCGGCTTGGTCAGCGTCATCAGCAGCCGCAGGATCGTCGTCTTGCCGGAGCCGGACGGGCCGATCAGTGTGACGTGCTTGCCGGAGTTCACGGAGAAGTCGAGCCGGTCGAGGACCGTGTTCGACCCGAACCGCTTGGTCACGTGGTCGAAGCGGATCAGTTCGCTGCCGTCCACCGGCGGGTTGGCGCTCGCGTCGGGTTCTTTCATCAGAGGGGTGTCAGCGGACAAGGCGTCGCTCCAGGGCTCGTACGAGAAGGGAGGCCGGATAGGCGATGAAGATGAAGGCCACACCGATGACCGTCAGGGGCTCGGTGAACTGGAAGTGCTGCTGCGAGAACAGGCGCGCCTGGCCCAGCATCTCCATGACGGTGATCGTCATCAGGATCGGTGTGTCCTTGAGCATCGCGATGACGTAGTTGCCGAGGGCCGGGACGACCCGGCGGATGGCCTGCGGCAGGATCACCGCGGTCCAGGTGTGCCGCACCGGCAGGTTCAGCGCGACGGCCGCCTCCCACTGGCCGGCGGGCACCGCCTCGATACCGGCCCGGTAGACCTGCATCGTGTACGTCGAGTAGTGCAGCCCGATCGCGCAGACGCCCGTGGTCAGTGCCGAGAACGTCACGCCCCACTCGGGCAGCACGTAGAAGAAGAAGAACAGCTGCACCAGCAGCGGAGTGTTGCGGACGAACTCCGTGACCACCCCGACCGGCCAGCGCACAAAGCGCGTCGGGGTGCGCATCAGCAGCGCCCACACCAGCCCGAGCGCGAACGAGATCAGCGAGCCGAGAACCAGGATCTGCAGGGTGACCAGCAGTCCGTCCCAGAACTTCGGCATGAAGTCGGCGACAGCGCTCCAGTCCCATTTCATCCGAGCGAACCTCCCGCGCCCACGCCGGTCGTCTCAGGACGACGCAGCTCCTGCTCGGCCGAGCGCCCGACCGGCTTGCCCAGCCCTGTCTTGAGCTTGCGCTCCAGCCCCCGCATCCCCCGGGTGAGCAGGAACGCGATGACGAAATAGATCAGCAGGACGTATGTGTAGATCTCCGCGCTCTGCTGCAGTGCCAGGCGCACCAGGTTGGCGCTGAACGCCAGGTCGCCCATGCCCGTGACGGACACCAGCGCGGTGCCCTTGAGCAGCTCGATCAGCAGGTTGGAGAACGGCGGGATCATCTCCGGCACCGCCTGCGGCAGCAGAATCAGCCGCATCCGCTGCCAGGGCGTGAAGCTGAGCGCGACACCACCCTCGCGCTGCGCCGGGTCGACGGCGTTCAGCGCACCGCGCACGATCTCGGCGCCGTACGCACCGTAGGTCAGTCCGAGGGCGAGCGTGCCGGCCCACAGCGGGACCAGTTGCCAGCCGAAGGCGACCGGCAGCACGAAGAACACCCAGAAGATCATGATCAGGGCGGAGGTCCCGCGGAACACCTCGGTGTAGAAGCCCGCGAGGAAGCGGACGATCCACAGCCGGTGGGTGCGGGCCATGCCGACCCCGAAGGCGACCGCCGCGGCCACCAGTCCGCTCAGGACCAGCAGCTGGACGGTGATCCAGATTCCGTGGAGTACGAGTTCCCAGAGTCCCGAGGTCATCCGCTCGTCCCTCCGCCGCACAGCTCCTTGGCGGTCAGATCGGTCATCTCGGCCTTGGTGAAGCCGAACGGCCGCAGGATGCGGAAGAGTTCGCCGCTCTTCTTCAGCTTTCGCAGCTCGACGTTGAAGGCGTCGCGCAACCTGGTCTCGGTCGGCCGGAAGGCGAAGGCTCCGCCGTCCACATGGGGCTTGCCCTTGACGAGGGGTGCGAAGGCCTTGGTCGCCTCGGCCTTGGCGGACTTCTTGACGACCTCCCGGGTCGTCAGGGCCGTACCGGCGAACACGTCGACGCGCCCGGCCTCGACGGCGTTCAGCCCCGCGACCTGGTCCGGCACGATCAGGATGTCGCTCTCCTTGTACCCCGCCTCGACGGCGTACTGGATCTCCGCATATCCGGTCCCGGTGGCGAACTTGGCCTTCTTCGCGACGATGTCCTTGTAGTCGTGCAGCCCCTTCGGGTTCCCCTTCCGCACGATGAAGGAATCGAGCATCTGATAGTCCGGGTCGGCGAAGATGACCTGCTGGCAGCGCTCGGGATTGACGTACATCCCGGCCGCCACGACATCGAACTGCTGCGAGTTGAGCCCCGGAATCAGCGAGCCGAACTCGGTCGGCACGGGCTGCACCTTGTCCACGCCCAGCCGTTTGAAGATGACCTTGGCCAATTCCGGCGCCTCGCCGGTCAGTTCGCCGTTCTTGTCGATGTACCCGAAGGGGATCTCACCCGCGATGCCCAGCCGTACGACACCTGCCGCTTTCAGCCGGTCGAGCAGATCCCCGCCTTCCGTCGTCGAGGCCGTCGCCACGCGACTGCAGCCCGCGGCCCCCAGCGCACCGAGCGCCGCCACCCCCGCGAGCAGCGACCGGCGTGTGGTCCCGGGCGTTTCTCTGTCGTTCTCGTTCCCAATTGGTGGAGCCATGGCGGCGCGGCTACCCGAGAGCATGCGATGTATGCACCATGGGATGTATGGCTGACCGCTACATCGAAGTCTCGCTGGTCAAGCGCGGAATCACCTGCACGGCAAAACTGCTGGACGACCGCGCCCCGCTCACCTGCGCGGCCGTGTGGGACGCCCTTCCCCTGGGCAGCGACGTCTATCACGCGAAATACGCCCGCAACGAGATCTACGCCCTCTTCCCACCCTTCGCGACAACCGAGCCACCCCTGGAAAATCCGACAGTCACCCCGATTCCCGGAGATCTCTGCTATTTCTCCTTCGCCGGCACGGAACTCGGCACCAAGGCATACGGCTACGACCGCGAGGTCCGCGCCGGCACGACCGTTGTCGACCTCGCCCTCTTCTACGAACGCAACAACCTGCTCCTCAACGCCGACGTGGGCTGGGTGCCCGGCATCGTCTGGGGCCAGGTCGTCGAGGGCCTCGCGGAGATGGCCGAGGGGTGCAACGACCTGTGGCGGAGCGGGGCGGCGGGGGAGACGCTCAGCTTCCGGCGGCACACGGGATAGAAACAGCCGGTCCTCGTGCAGACTTGGGCCATGTCGAACACGATCGCCGGCCTGCTCGGTGGTGTCGTCGGAGCTCTGATCTCGGCTCTCTCCATGTTCCTCGGGCCGTTGGCCCATCAGCGGCAGGCAGCTCGGCACGACAGGGACCGGGCGGGTCGTGAGGAGATCCGGATCCAGCTGCAGCGGGTCGCCCGGGTCCGTACGGCGATGCGCGACTGGCACGACTTTTTGAACAACGTCCTCGCCGACCTGGAAGCCGGCCGCTCCGTGGACGCGGAGCGGTTCTCCTCGGAGTCCAAAGCCATGAAGAAGGAGGCGAGAGCGGCTTCCGACGAGCTTCTGGGCGGCGGCCTCTGGATCGGATCACAGCAGTTCGGCGCCTTCGACCAGGTGACGGGCGTACTGCGCACGCTCACCAGCGGGATCACCGACAGGGACGGTCGCACGCTGCGCGCCGATGAGCTGCCGCGTGACCGGTGGCACGGTTGGCGAGAGAGCCTCTTCAGCTCAAGGGCAGAGCTGAACGAAAGACTCCTGGCCTACGTCGACCGGCTGCAGGGCACGCCGGTCGACGTGATCGACACCGGAGGGCCGGTCAGGCGGCCGGGGGCGTGATCCCCGCTTCGTACATCGCATGCGCCGCCCGCAGTACCAGGCCGTCCCGGTGGCGTGCCGCGACCAGTTGCAGGCCGATCGGCAGGCCGTCACCGTCGGTTCCGACCGGGACGGTCGCCGCCGGCTGCTGGGTCATGTTGAAGGGGTACGTGAACGGGGTCCACCCCGTCCAGCGCCGGTGCCCGGAGCCCTTCGGCACCTCGGCGCCCGCCTCGAACGCCGTGATCGGCAGCGTCGGGGTGACGAGGAGGTCGTAGGACTCGTGGAAGCGGCCCATGCGGCGGCCGAGTTCCATACGGACGTCGACCGCGGCGAGGTAGTCGAGCGCGGAGAGGCGGGCGCCGGTCGCGCAGATCTCCCGCAGGCCCGGGTCGAGCAACTTGCGCTGCTCAGAGCCCAGTTGCTGGGTCACCCGGGCCGCCCCGGAGAACCACAGGGCGTGGAAGGCGTCCACCGGGTCGGTGAGGTCGGGGTCGGTCTCCGTGACGTACGCGCCGAGTTCCGCCAGCCGTTCCACCGCCCGTCGTACCGCGGCCGCCACCGCGGGCTGCACCGCCACCTGGCCGCCGAAAGACGGCGAGTAGGCGATCCGCAGGCCCTTCACCCCGCCGGACAGTCCGGCGACGAAGGAGTCCGCAGCGGCGGCCAGCGCCGACCAGTCGCGGTGGTCCGGCGCCCCGATCACGTCCAGGAGCAGCGCCGCGTCCGCCGCGTCCCGGGTCATCGGGCCGACATGGGCCAGGGTGCCGAAGGCGCTCGCCGGGTAGAGCGGCACCCGGCCGTACGTCGGCTTCAGGGCGAAGATGCCGCAGAAGGCGGCCGGGATACGGACGCTTCCGCCGCCGTCCGTGCCCAGCGCGAGGGGGCCCGCGCCCAGCGCCACGGCCGCCGCCGCGCCACCGCTGGAGCCGCCCGCGGTGCGGGTCGGGTCGTACGGATTGCGGGTCACCCCGGACCGCGGCGAGTCCGTGACGCCCTTCCAGCCGAACTCCGGGGTCGTCGTCTTGCCGATGAACACGGCACCGTGCTCGCGCAGGCGGGCGACGGACGGGGCGTCCTCGTCCCAACTGCCCTGCTGAGAGATCGTCTTGGAGCCCTTGAGGGTGGGAGCGCCCCGCAGCAGGATGATGTCCTTGACCGTCGTCGGGACCCCGTCCACCAGCCCCTTCGGCTCACCGCGCCGCCATCGCTGTGTCGACTCCCGGGCCTGCGCGAGAGCCTCCTCGGCGAGCAGCCGCACGAAGGCGTTCACCTCCGGCTGGATCCGCTCGGCCCGTTCCAGCGCGGCCCGCGTGACCTCCTCCGGACTGAACTCGCCCTTGCGGTAGCCCTCGACGATCCGTACGGCGGTCAGCTCGGTGAGGTCGAGGCCGGGGTCCGTCATCTGCCCTCCATCGCTCGGCGGTTCAGCGTCCTGGAACGTATCCGCGCTTCTTGTCCACCACGTTCAGCAGAGGTCTGCCCGCCTCCCAGCGTTCGTACAACTCCACGAACTGAGTGCCGAGTTGATCGCGCCAGCCCACCGTGTCGCCGCTCATGTGCGGGGACACGATCAGACCCGGGGCCTCCCACAACGGGCTTTCGGGGGTGAGGGGTTCGTGCTCGAAGACATCCAGCGCGGCGCCCGCGATCCACCGCTTGGCCAGCGCCTCGGCGAGTGCGTCCTCGACGACCAGACCGCCGCGCCCGATGTTGATGAAGCGTGCGGAGGGCTGCATCACGCCGAAGCGGCGCGCGTCGAACATGCCGTGCGTCTGCTCGGTCAGCGGGGCGGCCGCGATCACCCAGTCCGCGCGGGCGATCAGCCGGTCCAGGTCGTCCGGGCCGTGGATACCGGTGTGCGGGGTGCGCCCGACGATCGCCGTCGTCATGTCGAGCGCCTTGAGCGTGCGGGCGATCGTACGGCCGATGGGCCCGGAACCGACGACGCACGCGCGCGTGCCCGCGACCCGCTGCGTCTCGCGGTGTCGCCAGGTGCGCTCCCGCTGCAGTTCCCAGGTCCGCGGCAGATCCTTGGCCATGGTCAGGACGAGCGCGGCGACGTACTCGGCGATGGGCTGGTCGAAGACGCCGCGTGCATTGGTGACCACCGTGTCCGAGGCGGCGAGTTCCGGACACATCAGGTGGTCCACGCCGGCGCTCGCCGTGTGCACCCAGCGCGGCCGGGGGCCCTCGCCCGGCCAGGCGGAACGCACGGCCCGGGATGTGAAGTCCCAGACCAGCAGGACGTCAGCGTGCGGCAGGCGCTCGGCGAGGGTCGACTCGTCCGCGTGCTCGATCCGGGCGCGGCCGGTGAGTCTGCCGAGGCGGGGCAGTGGGTCGGTGTCCAGGACGAGAAGCGTCGGGGTGGTCATGCGGAAAGCCGTTTCTACGGGAGGTTGCGGCCGTCTGACATGCGAGGTTTGACCACGCTCGCACCCGAACCTACCTTCGTCAACACGGGTGCGATGGGGGGTCCGTTGCTCCGCTGTTTCTCACGGTGAGGCGGTGGCCGCCATGGGTGCCATGAACGTTTCCTTCCTCGGTGGACCACTTCCCCAACGGGGTGTGGGTGTGGTCGCCCCCTTCGACTTCGCTCTGGACCGCGAGCTGTGGCGCTGGGTCCCGGACGAAGTCTCGCTGCATCTGACGCGGACGCCGTTCGTGCCGGTCGAGGTGAGTCTCGATCTGGCCCGGCTGGTCAGCGAGCACGAGACGCTGGACGACGCGGTCCGCACGCTGAACGCGGTCGCGCCGGAGGTCGTCGCGTACGCCTGCACCTCCGGCAGCTTCGTCGGCGGAATCGCCGGGGAGCGCGCGATGTGCGCGGCGATGACCCGGGCCGGTGCGATCCCGTCCGTCACCACCTCGGGCGCCCTCCTTGAGGCCCTGGTGGCGCTCGGCGCCCGACGGGTGGCGCTGGTGACCCCGTACACCGTGTCGGTGACCCGCGCACTGGAGGAATACGTCGCCGAGGCCGGCATCAAGGTCACCGGACGCGCGTACATGGGCCTGACCCGGCACATCTGGAAGGTCCCGTACCGCGATGTGGTCGCCATGGCCCACAAGGCGGTACGACGGCCGGCCGACGTCCTGTTCATCAGCTGCACCAACCTCCCGACGTACGACGTCATCCCGCAACTGGAGGCCGAACTGCGCATCCCGGTGATCTCGGCCAACCAGGTGACGATGTGGGCTGCGCTGTCCCGACTGGGTACCCGGGCTGTGGGGCCGTATCAGGCGCTGATCGATCCGGCGGCGCGCTCCGGTCCCGTACTGCCACAGCTCCCGGACGGCGAACAGCAGCAGGAAGGCAGGTCATGACGGCACTCGGATTCCTCTATCCCGGCCACTCCGCCGAGGACGAATACCCACGCATCGAGCAGCTGCTCGGCAGCAACGTCCGCCTCGACGTCGTCCACACCGACATCGGCGAGGACGCGCACCGGGTGGACGCGCTGCGGGAGATGGGCTCGGCCGAGCGGCTCGCGGCGGGAGTCGAGGAGCTGCGGATGGCGGGCGCCGAGTCGGTGGTGTGGGCCTGCACCAGCGGGAGCTTCGTCTATGGCTGGGAGGGCGCGCACGAGCAGGTGCGCGCCCTCGCCCTCGCGGCCGGGATGCCGGCTTCGTCGACGTCCTTCGCCTTCGTGCACGCGCTGCAGGAGGTCGGGGCGCGGCGGGTGGCGGTCGGGGCGACGTATCCCGAGGACGTGGCCGGGCTGTTCGCGGAGTTTCTGCGGGCGGGGGGTGCGGAGGTGACGTCCGTGCGGGGTGCCGGGATCATCACCGCGGCGGAGGTCGGGACGTGGGGGGAGGCGGAGGTGTTGACGCTGGCCCGCGAGGCTGATCGGCCGGATGCGGACGCGCTTCTGCTGCCGGACACGGCGCTGCATACGGCGGCGCACATTCCCGCCCTGGAGAAGGAGCTGGGGAAGCCGGTGCTCACCGCGAACCAGGTCACCGTGTGGGAGGCGTTGCGGTTGGCGGATCGGCGGGTGAATGCGCCGATGCTCGGTGCGTTGTTCACTCGGGAGCCGATCGTGCAGGTCTGAGGGCTGGTCTTCGCCGGGTGGCGGGGCCCCGGGGAATAAAGCGGAGAGTGCCTCCTGTTAGGTCCGGACGGACCAAGCGCACGGCGATACCGACGGAGGCAACAAGTGACGGCAGACGAGATCCGGGGGACCGCTCGGGGCAGCGCGCCCGTGCCACTCTCCGTACTGGACCTGGTGACCGTCGGTGCGGGGCGCACCGCAAGCGACGCGCTGCGCACCAGTGTCGCCCTGTCCCGTCTTGCGGAGTCGAGGGGCTTCCATCGGTACTGGGTGGCCGAGCACCACTCGATGCCGGGTGTCGCCTCCTCGTCGCCCGCCGTGATCCTCGCCCATCTCGCCGCCCACACCGAACGGATTCGTCTCGGCTCCGGCGGTGTCATGCTGCCCAACCATGCGCCGCTCGTCATCGCCGAGCAGTTCGGCACGCTGGAGGCCATGGCCCCGGGTCGCATCGACCTGGGCCTCGGGCGTGCTCCCGGTACGGACGGCGCGACCGCCGCCGCCCTGCGCCGTACCGATCGTCTCAACGAGGGTGCCGACGACTTCCCCGAGCAGCTCGCCGAGCTCACCCGCTTCCTGGACGACGACTTCCCGGACGGCCACCGGTACCGCCGTATCCATGCTGTCCCCGGTCCCATCCAGGCGACCTCCCCCGGCGGCGTCCAGTCGCCCCACCGCCCCCCGATCTGGCTGCTCGGCTCCTCCGGCTTCAGCGCCCGCCTGGCGGGTGTCCTCGGTCTGCCCTTCGCCTTCGCGCACCACTTCTCCGCGCAGAACACCATCCCGGCGCTGGACCAGTACCGCGAGTCCTTCCGGCCGAGTGAGGTGCTGGACGCCCCGTACGCCCTCATCGGCGTCTCCGCCCTCGCCGCCGACGACGAGAAGGAGGCCCGCCGCCAGGTCCTGGCCGCCGCCCTCAACATGGTGCGCCTGCGCACCGGCCGCCCCGGTCTCGTCCCGACCCCCGAGGAGGCCGAGGCCTACGAATTCAGCCCGATGGAGCGGGAGTTCATCGACTCCTGGAACGCCAACGTCATCCACGGCACCCCGGACGAGGTCCGCGCAGGCCTCGACGACCTCCAGAAGCGCACCGGCGCCGACGAGTTGATGATCACGGGCAACGCCCACAGCGGTGAGGTACGGCTGCGCTCGTACGAACTCATCGCGGAGGCTTACGGATTGCCGACCGCCTGATTCCGCGCGTGGCTGCGGGACGGAGTGATCCCGCCGACCCGCACTCGCCCCGAACCGAACGTCGGACGGCCGGCGACCCGGAGGAACACACCGGATGGCCGGACCGCAGGGCGGAGGCATCCGGCCCTGGGCTCGCGCGAACCCCTCGCCCGGGGTTACGAGTTGCCGGCCACCCGTTTCCCGGCCCGGGGCCGGGGGCCGAGCAGCTCGGAGATGCGATCCGGTGACACCGGCCGTGAGTACAGCCACCCCTGGCCGGTGTCGCAGCCGATGCGCCGCAGGCGGGATGCCTGCGCCGAGGTCTCCACGCACTCCGCGGTGACCGTGATGCCCAGGCGATGGGCGAGCTGGATCATCGCCTCGACGACGACCTCGTCGGCCGGGTTCGGCGCGACGGCGCCCTCCTTGTCGCTCTCGTACTGGAAGCCCCGTACGAAGGAGCCGTCCAACTTCAGGACCGACACCGGCAGCCGGCTGAGGTACGCCAGATTCGAGTAGCCGGTGCCGAAGTCGTCGATCGCGATGCCGACGCCCATCCCGCTCAGGGCCTGGAGGGCTTGCAGGGGGCGGCCCGCCGAGCCCATCACCGCGGACTCCGTGAGCTCCAGCTGGAGCAGATGGGGCGCGAGCCCGGTCTCGGCGAGGGTCTCGGCCACATCGGCCACCAGGTCCGAGTCCCAGACCTGGCGCACCGCCACATTGACGCTCACGAACAGCGGCGGCTCGTCCGGATGGTCCACCTGCCAGCGGCGCGCCTGGTGGCAGGCGGTGCGCAGGATCCAGCGGCCCAGCGGCACGATCGAGCCGTCTTCCTCCGCCAATCCGATGAACCGATTCGGCGTCAGCATGCCGAACTGAGGATGGTTCCAACGGACGAGGGCCTCGACACCGCGCAGCCGCCCGTCCTCCATCCCCACCAACGGCTGGTATTCGAGAACGAATTCGTCGCGTTCAATGGCGGGGCGCAGAGTGGAGGCCAGGGCCTGGCGGGTCATGCGGTGGGCGTTGCGCTCCGGGTCGAAGAGCGTCCAGCGGGCCTTTCCGTCGGCCTTCGCCCAGTACAGCGTGGTGTCGGCGGCCTGCATCAGGGCCGTGGCGGTGGTGTCGGCGGCGCGCCGCTCCACCACACCGATCGACGCCGACACCGACACCCGCTGACCGGCGAGGTCGAACGGCGCCTGCACCGCCTCCAGCACCGCCTCCGCCAGATCGGCGAGTTGCTCCGTGCCCGTCGAGTCCTCCACCAGCAGGGCGAACTCGTCACCGCCGAGTCTCGCCACCAGCGGGGCGCTCGTTCTGCCGTAACCCGCCTCGTCGGCGCAGCGCGTGAGGCGTTCGGCCACGGCGGCCAGCAGCCGGTCGCCGACACGATGGCCGAGTGTGTCGTTGACGGCCTTGAAGCCGTCCAGGTCGAGATAGCACAGCCCGATCCGCCCGGTGCCGCTCTCCTCGTACGACTCCGCCTCCAGCGTGGCCGTCAGCCGCTCGAAGAACAGGGTGCGGTTGGGCAGCCGGGTCACCGGGTCGTGCATCTGCAAGTGCCGTAGCCGGCCCTGGATTTCACGGTGGGCGCTGATGTCGGTGAGTGACAGCAGGACGCCCTCTTCGTGGGCGGCCAGCGGCGAGACGGTGACCTGGACCCAGACCGACTGGCCGTCGGGGCTCTTCAGCCGGCGCGCGCAGCGCAGTCTGGCCTCGCGGCCGCGCAGCACCTCTCGGTACGCGTGCCAGGTGCGGGCGTCGGACGCCAGGTCCACCAGGTCGGCGGCGAGGCGGCCGGTCAACTCGTCGGGGGTGCTGCCGAACAGGGCCCCGAACCCGTCGTTGGCGCTGACCACCAGTCCCTCGCGGTCGACGACAGCCATGGCCAGAGGTGCGGCCTTGAAGACCGAGCGGTACGCAGGCGACTCAGCACGAGTCGTCAGCGGCTCGGTACGAGGAGACGCACAGTCGTCACTGTCTGTTACAGCGCCCCGGTCGAGGTCTGCCGCGGGCGCCGGCCCTTCGGACGTTCCGCTCACCGCTCGCTCCCGCAGTGCACTCGATCTCTGTCCGTGCCGGAAAGTGTGCCGATCATAGAGGCAGACCCAAGGGCCTTCCACCCCACGTCCAGTGTCCCGGATCGAGGGGCACTTCTGACAGATCGTTTCTGCCCGCAGCTGGACGGGTCGTTGGGGCAGCTGACCGCTTGTGACTTTCCGTGAGCGTTTCGGGGGTGTCGGGTCTGATCGGGCCTCGCGGCCGAGTCACTCTTCTGGGGCAGGCGAACAGGGCGTAATACGACAAACTGACACAGGCTGGGTGCGGTGTCCCGAGTACCGCCCCCGGAGGTCCCTGTGCCGCGTCAGTCCCCCCTCAAGGAGTTCAGGGGTTCCCGACTGCGCAGCACCGCCGCCGTGTTCACCACCCTGTCGGCGCTGGCCGCAACCTCGCTGGTGACCGGGCCGTCGATCGCCGAACCGTTCTCGGCGGTGCCGTGTGCGCTGCAGCGGACCGACGCCCATCACTCGGAGGGCCTCGACACCTGGAACGCCGCATATCCGCGGCCGACCCGCGCGTTGAACGCCGTGATGATCTTCCTGTCCTTCCCGGACGCGGTCCCGCGGACCACGCCCGCCCAGTTGACCGCCGACCACTTCCCGGCCACCAGCCGCTACTTCGAACGGGCCTCCTACGGCAGGTTCACCCTGCATCCGCATCCGCTGCTGCACTGGATCCGGATGCCGAGGCCGTCCACGGCGTACGCCATGAAGCGGGACTGGAACGCCGAGCACCGGGCCGCGTATCTGCACGACGCGCTGGCCGCCGCTGATCCGCAGGTCGACTTCTCCCGCTACGACATCGTGTACTTCGTCGCCGACCCGGACGCGCCCGGCGTGGACTCGGACGCGACGAAGGTCGTCAATCTGGACACCCCGCTCAGGGCGGACGGCACGGACATCCGCCGCGTCGTCACCGTCTTCGAGAAACACCCGCCGGACCGGCTCGTCCTGGCCCACGAGACGGGACACGTCTTCGACCTGCCGGATCTCTACCACCGCCCCGACGACGGCAAGGGCGACTGGGACACCTACGTCGGGGACTGGGACCTGATGGGCAGCCAGTTCGGGCTGGCCCCGGATCTGTTCGGCTGGCACAAGTGGAAGCTGGGGTGGCTGGCGCCGCGGCAGGTGGTGTGCGTGCGGGAGGCGGGCGTCACGCGGCTGACGCTGGAGCCGCTGGGGGCAGGGCCAGGGGCCCAGATCAGGGGTGCGGCGGGGCCGCCGCCCTTCGGGCTCGGCCGCGGCGTGAAGCTCGCGGTGGTACGGACCGGCCACGACAGCGTGCTCGCCTTCGAGGCACGCGGGCCGATCGGCAACGACACGGCGGCCTGCCGCTCGGGGATCCTCGTCTACCGGGTACGCGGCGGCGCCCAGTCCGGCAGCGGCCCGATCGAGGTGATCGACGCCCACCCCCACACGGAGGCCTGCTGGGAGAACTCCGTCTACCCCCCTCTCGCGGACGCCCCGGTCTCCCTGGGCGAGACCTTCAAGGTGCCGGGGGAGGGGATCCGGGTGGAGGTGGAGGGGCGAACGGTTTCGGGGGCGTGGATGGTGAAGATCACAGCCGGGGGCTGACTTTCGTCGGCCTGCGGCCACGCCTGCCGGGTGGGTTCTTGGGGCTGCGGCGGCCGACTGAGCTCTTCGGTCTTCGGTGCCGGTAGCCGCCAGAGCTGTGGGTGCCGGCGGAAAATCCCCGTCGCACTGACTTCCTCGGCCTGCGGCCACGACAGCCGTTGGGTCGGCGACGGCCGGCTGAGCTCTTCGGACTGCGGTTCCGGCAGCCACCGGTAAAGGGGGGTGTGGGTGGCGAAGCCCCCACAACGCGCGGCGAAGCCGCGCAAAAACAACGATGGCGAGGTGGTTCGCGCTTTCCGCGAACACGCCTCGCCATCGCCATCGTGCGCCGCCAGGGACTCGAACCCCGGACCCGCTGATTAAGAGTCAGCTGCTCTAACCAACTGAGCTAGCGGCGCCTGCTGACGTCGTAGACCTTAGCATCCTGATCGGCCGGGGGAAAAATCGATATCCGCACGGCTGCGCGGGCCGCCCGCACGGCCGCCCAGAGCAGGATCTCGGGGCCCGGCAGCCAGGGGTGGCGGGTGTCCGGGGCGACCAGCCAGCGGGAGTCGGGGGAGCTCGGCGGGGCGGTCGCGAGCAGGGGCGGGACGGTCACCGCGTCGCCGTTGCCGTGGCACAGCAGCGGCGGGATCGCTCCCGTGCGGCCGAACTCCTCCCAGCGCAGCAATGAGGGCAGCCGCTGGGCCGTGCCGGGTGCGGCGAACAGCAGCATCCGGCCCCGGAATGTCGCCACCGGACCGGAACCCGGCCCCTCGTCCCACAGCCGGTCGACCATCCGGCGTGCGAAGACCGCCGGTGCACTGACGACGTCGAAGGCCGTGCCGCACGGGAGCACCACCGGGGCGTCGGCGTGCTCCTTCCAGAGGGCGAGCGTGCTGCGCGGGTACGCCCCTGCCGAGGCGAGCCAGGCGGCTCCGTCCGCGGTGACTCCGCTGACGTCGTAGCGGTCGGAGAACGGATCGATGCGTTCGCTGCTCATGACATCTATGTCTACCGGCTGTGAACGCGCCGCTCCTCACGGTTGCCGGAAACCGGGACGGCTGGGAGAGAAGAGGAGTATCTTGCCCACCTGGCATATGCCAAACCGAAGTGGACCGTATTCAGACCGGGTCCGCGGAGCCCCGCCCTTCGGCGCCGCTCATCAGGTCCCGCCCGTACTCGACCATCTTCTTGGCATAGTCCTCGGTCCACTCGGCGCGTTCCGCGATGTCCGCCGGCGTCAGCCGGTCGAACCGCCGGGGGTCCGCCAGCTGCGCGGCCGCCACCGCCTGGAACTCCACCGCCCGGTCGGCCGCCGCGCGGAACGCCTGCGCCAGCTCCGTCGAGCGGGCCAGCAGCGCCCGCGGATCGTCGATCGACTCCAGGTCGAAGAAGTGCTCAGGGTCGGAGGCCGCCTCCGCGGGCTCGAAGAGCAGCGGCGCGGGGCGTAGCCGCGGTTCGTTCCGACGCGGCGTGGGCTCCGCCATGTCTTCTCCTCCTCGTACGTCGTAATCGACCCGTCCAGGACCACCGGGCCACCGTCCATTGTCCCGCGGCCACGCAAGAGGGCCCGGAACCCCAGGTCCCTCAAGTCCTGAACGCCGCCCGATGTTCCCCGAGCCGAGCCGAAAGCACGGTCAGGGCTGCCAGCTCACGCGGTGCTCGGCCAGCCGTGCCAGCACCGCGTGGTTCGCCTCCCAGCCGTCCGGGAACTTCACCAGCGTCCCCAGCTGCACCGGCTCCGTGGACGGGTAGTCGTCCAGGAGCTCGCTCACCCCCGCCCGGCAGACCACGATGCAGGCGTGCCGGTGGCGGGAGGCGAGGACGCACAGGCGGCCTGTTTCGAGGTGGAAGGCGGTGGCGTCGGGGCGGCCGGAGAGGGGGTGGAGGACGACCGTGACGTCGTATTCGCGGCCCTGGAGACGGTTCGCCGTGTCGACGGTGACGTCCGTGACGCCCAGCTCCGCGAGTGCGGCGCGGACGGCCGCCGCCTGGTCGCGGTGGGCCGTGCCGACGGCGATCCGGTCCGGCGTCAGCGGCAGGGGTTCGTCGGGTGCACGCTCCGACGTGGCAGCGCCGCCCCGGTCCAGCAGCCGCCGTACGACCGTCGCGACCGCCCGCACCGCCTCGGGGTCCGTGCGCGGGGTGTGCCGCGCGGGCAGTTCGAGCAGGCCCCAGCCCGACTCGGCCGCCTCGTCGATCACCCGGTCGGGGCCGGAGCCGTCGGAGGGGACGGCGAAGGCGAGGAGGCGGTCGCCGTGGTCCGTGCCGCTGCGGAAGGGGGTGTACGAGTAGAAGGCGTCCGAGACCAGTGGGGCCGCGGAGGCCGGGAGGCGCCAGGACACCGGCAGGCGGTGCTGCGGAAGTTCCGGGTTGTGGGCCAGAAGGGTGGTCACGGCGGAGGCCGAGGGGTCGTACGACAGTCCCGCCCACTGCTCGCTGCCCACGATGGAGAAGGGGTCGAGCTGGCCCGGATCGCCCACGAACAGCGCCCGCTCGAACAGCCCCGCCACGGCGAGCAGCGCGTCCGAGCGCATCTGGTACGCCTCGTCCACGATCGCGTGCCGCCACGGCTCGTCGGCCTTCACATGCGCCCACTTCGCGGCCGTGGAGATGACGACCGAGAGGCCGGTCAGGTCGCCCGCCTTCGCCGACTTGCGTACGTTCGGCAGCTCGTCGAGCGCCTTGTCGTACGGGTCGCTGTCGCTGCTGTGCAGGCGGCCGACGGGCAGCTCCCGGTTCTTCTCCGCCAGCCGCAGCACGAGATCGTCCACCTGGGCGTTCGTCTGGGCGACGATCATCAAGGGGCGTCCCGCGTCGGCCAGTTCGAGGGCCGCACGGACGACGAGCGTGGACTTTCCCGCACCGGGAGGGGAGTCGACGACCACACCCCGGTGCGTGCCGTGCAGGGTGTCGCGGAGGATGGCGTCGGTGGCCTCGGCGGCCAGGGCGCCGGGATCGAAGGCGGTGGTCACAGGACGTCCTCCGCGGTCAGGGGATCGGCGGCCTCCACGGCGGCCTCGCCCGGCGGCCCGCCGTGGGTCCACGGCGTCTCCTCCGGGTCGGGCAGCTTCGGGCCGCCCCGCTGCTCGTGCTCGAAGAGAGTGAAGCAGAGCCGGTCGCCCTTCTCGGGCACCGAGCCGGCCTCGGGCTCCTTGCCGCGGCCCATCTTGTCGACGATGCGCAGCACGAGCAGATCCTCCGCCTCCCGCCCGACGAACTCCGCCGCCTGCGGCTTGCCGCCCAGCGAGTGGTACACCTTGACCCGCTCACCCAGATGCGGGCGGTCCTCCGTCCGCACGGTGACCAGCGGGCGGGGGCTCGGCCGCTTGCCCTCGCTGTACGCCATCACGACGTCCGTCACCTCCCCGGCGAACGCCTCCCCGGACAGCCGCCGTCCCGCCATCACCAGCGGATCGTCGAGCGCCTCCTGGGCCTCCAGACGGGCCTGTTCGCGCTCGCGTGCGGCGAGCTTGTTGGCGGCGGTGACCGCGTCGTCGCGGCGCGGCTGCGGCGGTTCGCCCGCGACGATCCGGTCGCGATGGCCGGTGAACGACCAGCGGTCGCGCGTCCACCGCTCCTCGACATGCCCCCCGTCGGGCAGCGCCCGCAGCAGGTCGAGGCCCCGCCACACCTTCTCCCAGGTGGGCAGGGTGCGGCTCAGCACCAGTTCGCGGATCTCCCGCTCGGCGGCGGTGAGTTCACCGAGCCGGCCGTCCGCCTCCAGACCGTCCTCGGCGACGGCGAGGGCGGTACGCGCGCGGTCGTAGCGCTCGATCGCCGGCGCGAGCAGCTTGTTGTCGAACGCCGGGTCGGTGGCCGGTCCGGCGGGCGGGCAGAGCAGTTGGCCCTTGGCGTCGCGGGCCAGCTCGGCGTGCAGGGCGGCCTCGGCGCCCGTCGATCCCTCCGGAGGATCGATCCAGGCGAGCAGGGCACCCAGATGCTGGTCCTCCAGGGTGGACTGCCCGGTCGCCCAGTGCAGGGCCAGGACGCCCGTCATCGCCAGCAGGAGGGAGGAGCCGGGGACGCGGGCGCGCTCCCCGAAGTGCGTCAGCCAGCGGCCGAGCAACGGCACGCGCGGCGGCGCGGGGTACGGGGCCTCCGGGTCCTGTTCCGCCGTACGCCTGAAACGCATGGAGCGGCCGAGCAGCCGTACGAAGTCGACGCCCGCGGGGCTCGGCACGATCAGCTGTGGGGCGTCCGCGCACAGCTCGACCTCGACCTTGACCCGCTTGCCGGTCTCCGGATCGGTCTCGTTGCGCTCGGCGGCCTCGACGTCCTGCGCGTATGCGTCGAGATACGGCAGGACGACGTCGGCCAGCTCGGCCAGGAACGTGAACCTGAGGTCGCGGTCGCGCGGCTGGGGTACGGCCAGCAGGCGCGGCGCGTCCCGCTCGGTGCCGACGAGCGCGCCGAGCGGGGCGCCGGCCTCGCCGGCGGTGGTGAGCGGCACAAAGACCAGCGGCCGTTCGGACAGATGCCGGTGCCGGACGGTGGCGGCGGCTTGTGCGCGGCCGGTGCGCACCGCTTCCAGGCGGGCGAGGGTGGAGATCAGTGACACGGAGTGATCTCCTGACCGAGGGGAGCGAGGGCTTCGGCACGCAGGTGTGCCGCCCTCCGCAGCGCCGCCACCGCCGGGTCGTCCGGGTCGCCGCTGTCGCCACGGGCCGACGACAGGACCTCCTCGACCGTCGTCAGGCCGCCCAGTTCGGCGCGGACCGAGCGGCCCAGGGAGGTCACCGCGCCGACCGCGCGGGAGCGGTCGCGGCAGTGGAAGGCCAGCTCGCAGGCGGACAGGCACTCAGGTGCGTACGTCGCCGGGACCGACTCCACGGCCGAGGTCAGCTCGGCGGCGGGCAGCTCCGGGGAGAAGCAGGTGCCCTCGGGGAGCGCGTCGGCGATGTCCTCGATACGGGTGAGACGCGCCAGCTGGCGGCTCGTGACCGCGCGCTGCTTGCGCACGTCGACGGCCGAGGCGGTGGGGAGGTTGGAGAAGTCCTTGGGGCAGACGAGGAGGATCCGGTGCCGTACCTCGGGGGCGGGGTCGAGGCGGGCGGCGACCTCTTCCAGGGCGAGGACGTACACCGCCGCCTGCCGTGCCGCCGCGCCCACCTTCGCCGGGTCCGCGGAACCGTCCAGCATCGGGAAGGACTTGATCTCCACGACCGTCCAGCTGCCGTCGGGGTGCACCACCACGGCGTCCGGCTCCAGGAACGCGGGGGAGCCCGCCACGTCGAGCGCGAGCATCGGGTGGTCGAGGAGCGTCCAGCTGCCGGCGGCCGCGGTGGCCTCGCGCAGCGCCAGCGTCGTACGGGCCGCGCGGCCCTCGGGGCCGCTCGCGGAGAGGTCCGGCACCTGCGCCTCGGCGGGCGGCTCCGCGCGTCGGTCCAGCTTCTCGTGCACCAGCCTGAGCAGCTCCGCGCCGCCGTCCGCCTTGACCTTCGCCTCGAACGCGTTGCCCCGCGTGAACGCGAACTGCGACTGCCCGAAGACCGAAGGGGAACCCAGCGCGCTCGCCAGCGCCGCCTTGTTCACCCCGGCGCCGTCCAGGATCGCGCGCCGCCTGCACCCGGGGTTGGCGGCGAGGGCGGCCAGGGCGCGCGCGTCCAGCGCCTTGGCCGGTACGTCGGGACCGCGCAGCTCAGCGAGCCGCTGCCGGAGCGCCTTCCCCCGCGTCCGTGGGAGAGGCACCCGGCTCGGCTCCGGATCCGGTCCGGGACTCGCGCTGCCGTGGAATTCGCTCACCCGCGGAAGTCTGGCATCCGGCACTGACAATTGAGGAACCTGCGACCTGAGCGGCCCCTGCGCCGAAGGACAGCCGCTCCCTGATCCCGTCCGCGCCCCGCATGATGTACGGCGCCACGAGCAGCCCGACGCCCATCACGGCCGCACCCGCGACCGCGTCGAGGAAGTAGTGGTTCGCGGTTCCCATGACCACGATCGTGGTGAGCAACGGGTAGGCGACGGCGGCGACCTTCGTCGTACGCGTCCTGCCGTATCGCCACAGCATGACCCCGCACCACAGCGCCCAGCCCACATGCAGGCTCGGCATGGCCGCGTACTGGTTCGTCATCCCCCCGAGGCCACGCGGGGCGCTGGCCTCGCTGCCCCACCAGCCGTACGAGCTGTACTGGGCCATCGTGTCGACGAAGCCGTGGCCCGCGGAGAGCAGGCGCGGCGGACAGGTCGGCAGCAGGGTGAAGCCGATCAGGCCGAAGAAGGTGGATGTCATCAGCCAGGTGCGGGCCGCGCGGTAGTGCACGGGGCGCGATCGGAACAGCCAGACCAGGATCGCCGGAGTGACCAGGTAGTGCAGCGACGCGTACCAGAAGTCCGCCGGGACGCCGAGCCATGCCTCGCGCGTGAAGAGCCGGTTGAGCGGGTGCTCGGCGTTGAGGTGCAGGAACTTCTCGATGTGCAGGATCGTCACGCCGTGGTCGACGGCGCTCGACGTGTCACCGCGGGCGAGGAGCCGGCCGGCCGAGTAGCAGGCGTACACCAGCAGGATCAGCGGCAGTTCGGTCCACCAGCGCAGCCGGGTCTGCGGGGTTGCTGCCTCGATGCCCGGTGTCGTCTCGGTCCTCGGCATCCGATCGCCTCCCCCTTCGTTCTCGCGCGGCGCCCGGCGGGCCGGTCGTGCCACTTTACGGCGTACGTGCGCACCCGCTTCGGGCGCCCCGGCCCTCAAAGACGCAGAGATCGCCCCCCGGGTTGCCCGCGCCAAGGGTGCGCGATGATGGACTGGTTCCGCCTGCGATTTCTCCCGGAAGGCCTCTCAGCTCATGGCACCGCGCATTCTGCTGGCCCGGCACGGACAGACCGAGTGGTCGCTGTCCGGCAAGCACACCGGCAGGACCGACGTGCCGCTCCTGGAGGAGGGCCGGCGCGGCGCCAAGCTGCTCGGCGAGCGGCTGCACCGGATGCCGTTCGAGGGGCTTGCCGGGGTTGCCGTCCGCACCAGTCCGCTGGCACGCGCGCGTGAGACCTGCGAGCTTGCCGGGTTCGGGGAGCGGGCTGTCGTGTGGGACACGTTGATGGAGTGGGACTACGGGGCGTACGAGGGGATGACGCCCGAGGAGATTCAGGCTGTGCGGCCGGGGTGGTTGATCTGGCGGGACGGGGTGCCGGAGGGGGAGTCGCTCGCCGAGGTGGCCTCCCGAGCGGATGAGGTGGTGGCGTGGGCGCGGGCTGAGGACCGGGATGTGCTGGTGTTCGCCCACGGGCACATCTTGCGGTCCATCGGGGCTCGGTGGCTGGGGCTGCCGTTGGACTTCGCCGCGCGGATTCGGTTGAACCCGACGTCGCTGTCGGTGCTGGGGTGGGCTTATGGCGAGCCGGCCATTGAGAGCTGGAACGACTTGGGGCACCTGACCGGGGTGTGAGCTGTGCTCGGGGGTGCCGCCCTTGGCAGCGCGGCTGCCCGCAGCTGCGCCTACGGCGTTCGGGGCTGGTTGGCGTGGCGTTCCAGGAAGCCCGATACCCCCGACGCCCGGCGGTGGGGCAGAAGGACTCGCGCCGTTCCCGCCAGCATCGTCTGGACCCGGGAGGACTGGACCTGGTCCAGGAGGTCCAGTACCTGCATTCCGGCTGCTGCCGCCTCGTCCGGACGCCCGCCTCTGGCCAGGTCGTCCGCCAGTTCCGCGGTGTACAGGGCGATGTTGCGGGTGAAGTGCGGGTCCTGGAGCTGAGCCGCGCGGCGGGCGTGGCGGGCGGCGCGGGGCCAGTCGCCCAGCGTCGACCAGCACTGCGCCTCCAGGCCCTCCAGCTCGGCCTCCCCGTAGAAGCTCATCCACTCGGGGTCGGCGTCCGAGGGGCCTCGCTCGAAGAGGGTCTGCGCACGGACGAGCGCCTGCTCGCAGGCGGTGCGGTCGGCGAGCCCCGCCCAGCCGCCCGCCTCGCGCAGCGCGAGCAGCGACATCAGCCGGGCGGAGCCCAGGGGGCGCGCGACGCGTTGTGCGGCCTGCGCGGCCCGGACCGCCTCGCGCGGGCGCCCGGCGTCGCGCGCGAGGAAGGCCGTGTTGCAGAAGGCGTGCGCCTCCAGGGCGTCGTCGCCGGTCATCCGGGCGGTCGCGAGCGCCTCCGCGTAGTGCGAGCGCGCATCGTCGAACCGCCCCGAGTCGTGCGCCAGCCAGCCCACGGAGATGGCGAGTTCACCGGCGCCCGAGTGGAGACGGTCGGCGGTCGTCTGCCGGGTCGCCCCGGCGTCCAGCAGCGCATAGGCGGCGCGCAACGGAGCCGATGCGCGCCGGTAGAGCCCGTCCGCGCCGTGCCGGTCGTCGAGCAGCCGGATTCTGCGTACGGCCTCTTCGAGCGCGTACGCGTCGTTCGCGCCGGGGCGGCGGACGGGACGTCCCGCTGCCGCGGCGTCGAAGGCGAGCCCGATCGGGCCCAGCGAGGCGGCGGCCACTGTGGCGCCACCGCCGGTCATGAATGCGCGACGCAGCACGTCGCTCTCCTCGTAGTTCTCGTGAAGCGCATGGCTCTCGTGATGCCCATGCGGGTCGTAAGGGACTTGCGGTGGGTAAGGGACCTGCGGGTCCGGGTTGTCCTGCCTCTCATACGGCTCGTACGCCCCCGGTGTCTCACCGGTGGTGTGCGCCCGGCGTCCGCGTACGGACGAGCGGGGCGCGAAGCCCAGTTCGGTGAGGGTGCGGCCGGGGAACATGTGCAGGAACACCCGTTCGTATGCGTAGTTGGGGCAGCGGATCTCGCCCGCTTCCACCCGGCCGATGTAGCGCGCGTCGCAGCTGACCCGCTCCCCGATCTCGCGCGCGGCCCGGCGCACCGCGGCGGCGAACTCGGCCGGCGAGCGCTGTCCGCGCAACTGCCGGAAGACGAGGTTCGGCCGCGGTGGCCTGGGGGGCGTGGGCTGGGACGAGGTCAGCTGTGACGACGCCATGGCCGGGTCCTCTCGTGCGAACCGTCGAACCATGCCGGATTCAGGGCGGGTTGTCCGTGAAGAGCCCTGTCTCCAGCGGGGAAGAACGTACCTGCTGTGCCGGACTGCTCACGCTGTGTTTGGCTACAAACCGGATATCTCATACGGGATCTGCCATGAACTGCCATCCTTTGTGGCTGACTTCTGCCGTAGCCGTTGACGCGTGCGCCGCGTTGAACCCTGTGGACCGGGAGCCGCCCGACTCCCGACCCGCTTCGTTCAAGGAGGGGTTCCGTGGTGGAGGCCGGGATGGAGACCAGACAGAGCGTCGTTCCTCGTACGCCGCCCGCGACCGTGGCGCACGCCCCGGGGCGCGGCGAGCCGCCCCTTCCCGACGGTGCGTGCGACCTCGTCACCGTGCCCACCCGGCAGGGGCTGGAGGCCGTCGACATCCTGCGGCGCGGCGCGGGCGACGCGGTCGGCCCCGTGCTGCACGACGACGACTGCAACACCCTGGGCTTCGTGGTGCCGCCCGGCACGGCTGCCGCCTGGGACGTCCCGGGCAGCACCTGTACGGAGACCGACGGCCGCGGTCTGAGGCTGAACCCCGAGCCGCCCGTGGCGGGCTCGGACTGGCTGCTCCCGCCCGGCGAGGCCGACCTCGCGACCGACCCGGCGGTTCTGCGCGCCGCCCTGGGCGAGGCGGCACGGATCATCGAGGCCGCGGACAACTGCCGCTGACCTGGTTGCTCGTGCCACCCCGTGCAGGCGTGGCCGCCCGGCGCTGCCGATAATGGCGCAATGGGAAAGTCCAGGAACCCCCGGCGCGGAAGCGGCGCCGCCGAAGCGGTCGTCGAGACCGTCGACGGCGGGCTCGCCGAGCTGATGCCCGACCGGGACCGGGCGCGGGCCTGGACGCTGCTGATCGACGGGGCGCCGCAGTCGCACGTCGACCTCGACGACCCCTCCTACCTCTCCTTCGAGTACCAGCGCCGGCTCGGGCACGTCATCGACCTCGTCGCACCGGCCGGGAAGCCCGTGCACGCCGTGCACCTCGGCGGCGGAGCCCTCACCCTCGCCCGCTATGTCGCCGCCACCCGTCCCCGCTCCACCCAGCAGGCCGTCGAGCGGGACGCCGCGCTCGTCCAACTGGTCCGCCGTGAGCTGCCGTTGGACCCGAACGCCCGGATCAGGGTGCGTTCCGTCGACGCCCGCGAAGGGCTCGCCAAGGTGGCCGACGGCTGGGCCGACCTCGTCATCGCCGATGTGTTCAGCGGCGCCCGCACCCCGGCCCACCTCACCTCGACCGAGTTCCTCGACGACGTCCGCAGGGCCCTGAAGCCGGGCGGCTGCTACGCCGCCAACGTCGCCGACGGGCCGCCGCTCGCCCACCTCCGCGGGCAGATCGCCACCGCGGCCGCCCGTTTCTCCGAACTCGCGCTGGTCGCCGACCCGACCGTGCTGCGCGGCAAGCGCTTCGGCAACGCGGTCCTCGTCGCCTCCGACGCCCCGCTGCCGATCGCGGAACTGACCCGCCGGGCCGCCTCCGACCCGCACCCCGGCCGCGTCGAACACGGCCGCGCACTCCTCGACTTCACCGGCGGGGCGACCCCGGTGACGGACGAGGCGGCGGTCGCGTCTCCGGCGCCGCCGCCCTCGGTGTTCCGTTGACCGGTAGTTCCCGCTAGTAGTTCCCGATCTCCACATGCGGTGGCCCGTCGTGCCAGGTGCAGATCACGGAGACCTTGTTCGTGCCCGAGGTGAACTCCACCCGGATCCAGGTCTCCGTCTTCCACGTCTGCATCGACCAGCCGGTGTCCGGGGTCGCCATGACGAGCGTCGCCGCGGTCCTGCCGAGGTCGAAGACCACCCGACCGCCCTCGGTGTCGTAGCTCTTGACCTGGCCGGATGCGGTGGGCGTCGGAGTCGGGCTCGATGCCGGCGTCGTCGACGGCGTGGGCGTCGGGGAGGACTTGCCCGACGCGCCCTTGGACGGTGACGGCGACGGCCGCTTCGTCGACGACGCCAGCGGCTTCGACTGCTGCGTGGTCGCGTCCGCCGCCGTGATCGGCAGGGCGCGCGGCGGGTCGTACGCCGTGCCCGCCATCACCGTGTGGACACCCCACCACGACAGCGTGACCGCCGCGCCCGTGGCGAGCGACCAAGCCAGTACGTGTACGAGTCCTCTGCGCATCGCGGGCCATACTGCCTCACGCGTCCCACCAGCCGCACACGCTCGGAGTTATCCACAGGCCCCGATACGGCCCGCCCGCATGGCGTACGGTGCCGCGCATGGCAAGTGTGCTCGTGGTCGAGGACGACCAGTTCGTACGCTCGGCGCTGATCCGGCACCTGACCGATGCCGCGCACACCGTGCGCAGTGTCGGGACGGCGCTGGAGGCGCTGCGCGAGGTCGCCCATTTCCGTTTCGACGTGGTCATCCTGGACCTGGGACTGCCCGACCTGGACGGGTCCGAGGCCCTGAAGATGCTGCGCGGCATCACCGACGTGCCTGTGATCATCGCCACCGCGCGGGACGACGAGACGGAGATCGTCCGCCTGCTCAACGCCGGCGCCGACGACTACCTGACCAAGCCCTTCTCCGTCGAGCACCTGTCCGCGCGGATGTCCGCGGTCCTACGCCGGTCCCGGTCCTCCCCTTCGGACGCCTCGCCCTCCACCGTCCTGCGGGTCGGCGGCCTCACCGTCGACCCGCTGCGCCGCCAGGCCGAACTGGACGGCGTGCGGCTCGACCTCACCCGCCGCGAGTTCGACCTGCTCGCCTTCCTGGCCGGCCGGCCGGGCGTCGTCGTACCCCGCAAGGAACTCCTCGCCGAGGTGTGGCAGCAGTCCTACGGCGACGACCAGACCATCGACGTCCATCTGTCCTGGCTGCGGCGGAAGCTGGGCGAGACCGCCGCGCAGCCCCGTTATCTGCACACGCTCCGGGGCGTCGGTGTGAAGCTGGAGCCGCCGGGTGGGGAGCCGTCGCGATGAGATGGGCACTGGTCAAGGTCTGTCTGGCCGTCACCGCCATGGTCGTGGTCGCCTTCGCGGTGCCGCTCGGGCTCGTCATCAAGGAGATGGCCCGGGACCGTGCGTTCTCCAACGCCGAGCGGCAGGCCGCCGCGGTCGCCCCGGCGCTGTCCATCACCACCGAACGCGACCAGCTGGAGCGGGTCGTCGCCTCCGCCGGCTCGGACTCCGGGATGGCCGTGCACATACCGGCGACCGCCGGCCAGTCCGCCGTCGACATCGGGCGGCAGCGCGCCGCCGGCGAGGACATCGCGACCGTGCGCAAACTGGGCCGCGCCTCCACCACCGCGGTCTCCGGCGGCTCCACCCTGCTCCAGCCGGTCGCGCTGAGCACCGGCGCGATAGCCGTCGTCGAGGTGTACGTCCCCGAGTCCGAGGTCAGCAACGGCGTCGGTACGGCATGGACGGTGCTCGCGGGGGTCGGGATCGCGCTGATCGTCGGATCCGTCGCGGTCGCCGACCGGCTGGGCGTACGGATGGTGCAGCCCGCGCAGAAACTGGTCGAGGGCGCGCACGAGCTGGGGGAGGGGAAGCTGGGCGCAAGGGTGCCGGAGGAAGGACCGACCGAACTGCGGCTGGCGGCGGTCGCGTTCAACTCCATGGCCGACCAGGTCGTACAACTCCTGGCGAACGAGAGGGAGTTGGCGGCTGATCTGTCCCACCGGCTGCGGACCCCGCTGACCGTGCTCCGCCTCAATGCGGCCTCGCTCGGCGACGGACCGGCTGCCGAGCAGACCCGGGCCGCCGTCGCCCAGCTGGAGCGCGAGGTCGACACCATCATCCGCACCGCCCGGGACGCCAAACCGCAGACCGCGGCCGCCGGTCCCGGCGCCGGATGCGACGCGGCCGAGGTGGTCCGTGAACGGATGGCGTTCTGGTCGGCGCTCGCCGAGGACGAGGGCCGCAAGTGGCGGATGGCCGGCGCCGACCGTCCGGTGCGCATACCCGTGGCCCGGGCGGACCTCGCGGCCGCGCTGGACGCCCTGCTCGGCAACGTCTTCCGGCACACCGCCGAGGGCACGGCCTTCGCGGTCGACCTGCACAACGGCGAGGACGCGGTGATCGTGCTGGTCTCCGACGCCGGCCCCGGGATCCCGGATCCCGAGGCCGCCATGGCGCGCGGGCGGGGCTCCGGCAGTGACGGATCCACCGGACTCGGCCTGGACATCGTGCGCCGGCTGGCCGAGTCGACCGGTGGTGACGTGCGGATCGGGGCGTCGGTCCTTGGCGGGACCGAGGTGCGGATCTGGATCCAGCTGGACGGGCGGGAGCGGACGCCCGGACGCGGCCACCGCTCCGTACGGCGACGCAGACAGAAGAAATTGGTCTCTACCTTTAACCGTCCCCGATCCCTTCCTTAAGCGCACCCTAAGATCCTCAACCCCCGTCCGGATCAGGCACTTTGCCCGATTCCGGCTCGCTAGCGTGCTGCCGCACCCGACCCCCGAACCATGAAGGCAGGCACGCGCATGAGCATGCACCGGCGCAGGATCAGTGGCAGGAACAAGGCGATCGGCGGAGCTGTCGCCGCGGCCGTGATCGGTGGCGGCGCGCTCCTGCTCACCGGTACCGCACAGGCGGCCGGCGTGGCCGCCGCCTACACGAAGACCAGTGACTGGTCGACCGGCTACACCGCGCAGTACGTCGTCACGAACAACACCGGCCAGACGGAGAAGAGCTGGAAGCTGGAGTTCGACCTGCCGTCCGGCGCCAAGCTGAGCTCGCTGTGGAACGCCGAGTCGAGTGTGAGCGGACAGCACGTCACGGTGACTCCGGCCAAGTGGGACACCGACGGCCTCGCGCCCGGCAAGTCCGTCACCGTCGGCTTCGTCGTCAACGGCACCGGCAACCCGAGCAGTTGTCTCGTCGACGGGGCCAAGTGCTCCGCGGACGACGGCCCGACGCCCGAGCCGAGCGGCCGCCCGACACAGTCCCCGACACCCACCCCCACGCCCACCAGGACGGCGACCCCCACGGCGACCCCCACGGCCACTCCCACCCCGACGCAGAGCTCCGGCACCGGCACCACGGCGAGCGCCGGCTTCGCCCCCTACGTCGACACCTCCCTCTACCCCGCCTTCGACCTCCTCGCGAGCGCCGATGCGACCGGCGTGAAGAACTACAACCTCGCCTTCATCACCGACGGCGGCGGCTGCACACCCAAGTGGGGCGGCGTCACCGACCTCGGCAGCGACGGGGTCGCCTCCCAGATCGGCGCACTACGCGCCAAGGGCGGCGACGTCCGCGTCTCCTTCGGCGGCGCCTCCGGTTCCGAACTGGCGACTACATGCTCCTCGGCTGACGCGCTGGCTGCGGCGTACGGCAAGGTCGTGGACCAGTTCGAGCTGACCAAGGTCGACTTCGACGTCGAGGGCGGCGCGCTCCCGAACACCACGGCGAACACGAACCGCGCGAAGGCGATAGCCAAGCTCCAGGCGGCCCACCCCGACCTGGACGTCTCCTTCACGCTCCCGGTCATGCCCGAGGGCCTCACCCAGGACGGCGTGAACCTGCTCACCAACGCCAGGTCCAACGGCGCGAGGATCAACACCGTCAACATCATGGCCATGGACTACGGCGCCTCCTACAGCGGCGACATGGGCACCTACGCCGAGCAGGCGGCCACCGCCACACAGGCGCAGGTCAAGAGTGTGCTGGGCCTCTCCGACGCCGCCGCCTGGAAGACGGTCGCCGTCACCCCGATGATCGGCGTCAACGACGTCTCGTCCGAGATCTTCAAGGTCGACGACGCCACCCAGCTGACGGCCTTCGCGGGGTCCAAGGGCCTCGGCGGCCTCTCGATGTGGTCGGCGACCCGCGACCAGCAGTGCGCCGGCGGCACCAAGCCCACCGCCGACGCCACCTGCAGCTCGATCACCCAGGACAAGTTCGCCTTCTCGAAGGCGTTCGGCGCCTTCAACTGACCGGCACACAACGGGGGTCGACGCGCCCCGGCCGGACTTCCCCCCCACCCGGCCGGGGCGCGCGTGCCTGGGCTGGACTGCTCACAGCCATGACCGGGACGGCACCTCGCGCACGCCGTGCTTGGAACACCGGGACTCGCTCATCTGAGGCGTCGTTCACGCGCGCCCAGGACGTGCAGCGGAATCCCACCGAGAAGGGCAGCACCGTTCCGCGGGGCGGTGGGCCATCTCATCGCCGCCATGGCCGAACCCCACGGGCTGACCGTGCACACGTAGCGCCGGGCGGAATCCACTCGCCAGGTGCGGCACGCCCCCTCGGCGTGCCGCACCCCGCACCCCGGTTCGCCCCCGTCGGTCAGTCGGTCGGCAGCGACGGCAGGGAGCCCGTCCGAGCGGCCTGCCCGTACCAGAGGGCGCTCGACTTCGGCGTACGAGTCAACGTGGCGTAGTCGACGTACACCGCCCCGAAACGCTTCTCGTAGCCGTATGCCCACTCGAAGTTGTCCATCAGGGACCACAGGTAGTAGCCGCGCACGTCCGCGCCGTCGGTGATCGCGCGGCGTACCGCTGCGAGGTGCTTCTCCAGGTAGGCGATGCGCTCCGGGTCGTGGACGCGGCCGTCGGGGTCGGGCTTGTCGTCGTAGGCGGCGCCGTTCTCGGTGATGTACAGCGGCAGGCCCGGGGCCTCACGGGTGTACCGCATGATCAGCTCGTGCAGACCCGTCGGGTCGATCGTCCAGCCCATCTCGGTGCGCTCGCCCGGGGTCTGGTGGAAGGCGACGTCGTCCGCCCCCGGCCACGGGGAGTGGTCGCTGGCGCCGTGGCCGTCGGCGCGCGGACCGCTCGCGTCCGCGTCGGTCGCCGAGACCAGCGCGGGCGTGTAGTAGTTGAGGCCCAGCGCGTCCAGCGGCTGGTTGATCGCCTGCAGGTCGCCGTCGAGGACGTACGACCAGTCGGTGATCGGCTCGGTCGCCGTGAACAGCGACTCCGGGTACGCGCCGTGCAGGGTCGGGCCGTGGAAGACGCCGTTGGCCAGGTCGTCGATCTTCCGCACCGCCGCCAGGTCCGCCGGGTCCTGCGGGGAAAGGGGCCTGACCACCGAGGAGTTGAGGCTGAGCGCGACCGAGTTGCGGGCCGGCATCACCGACCGCAGGGCCGAGGTGCCCAGCCCGTGCGCCAGGTTCAGGTGGTGAGCGGCCCTCAGCGAGGCCTCCGGGTCCGTCCGGCCCGGCGCGTGCACCCCGGAGCCGTAGCCGAGGAACGCGCTGCACCACGGCTCGTTGAGGGTGATCCACTGCTCCACCCGGTCGCCCAGCGCCTCGCCCACGATCTGGGCGTACTCGGCGAACCTGAGCGCCGTGTCCCGCTCCGGCCAGCCGCCCGCGTCCTCCAGCTCCTGCGGCAGGTCCCAGTGGTAGAGGGTGACGGCCGGCTTGATGCCGCGCTCGAGCAGCTCGTCGACCAGCCGCCGGTAGAAGTCCAGGCCGACCTGTACGGCCGGGCCCCGGCCCGTCGGCTGCACCCGCGACCAGGAGATCGAGAAGCGGTACGCGGACAGGCCCAGCTCGGCCATGAGGGCCACGTCTTCGCGGTACCGGTGGTAGTGGTCGACAGCGATGTCACCGTGCTCGCCGCCGGCGGTCCTGCCCGGCGTATGACTGAAGGTGTCCCAGATCGAGGGCGTACGACCGCCTTCCCGCACCGCCCCCTCGATCTGGTACGCGGAGGTCGCGGCACCCCAGAGGAAGGCGGGGGGAAAGGTCACCGGGTTCGCCGGCTGTGCGGACTCAGACATGGAAGCGCTCCCATAAGTGGTCGTCGAGACCGAAGAGTTGGAGGGGGAGTGAGGGAGGGACAGGGGGAGGAGGAGAGGGGGCCGAGGCGGCGCCGGCCCGGCCCCGAGGAGACGTACGACGACGTACGCAGAACCGGCGTGACGAGCCGTCAGCCCTTGATCGCGCCCTGCATGATGCCGCCCACGATCTGCTTGCCGAACAGGATGAACGCGATCAGCAGCGGCAGCGTGCCCAGCAGCGCGCCCGCCATGATCACCGCCTGGTCGGGGACATAACCGGTGCCGAGCGAGTTGAGGGCGACCTGCACGGTCGGGTTCTGCTGGTTGAGGGCGATGATCGGCCACAGGAAGTCGTTCCAGGCGAACACGAAGGTCAGCAGGCCGAGCACGGCCATCGCGGGCCGGGCCGCGGGGAAGACCACGTGCCAGACGACTCTCAGACTGCTCGCCCCGTCCACCCGGGCCGCCTCGATCAGCTCGGTGGGCAGCGCCTGCACCAGGTACTGCCGCATGAAGAACGTGCCGAAGGCGCTGACCAGGGTGGGCAGGATGACCGTCTGCAGCTGGTTGGACCAGCCCAGGTCCGCCATCCACAGATACAGGGGTACGACGGCCAGCTGCGGCGGGATCATCATCGTGCCGATGGTCAGCAGGAGCAGGGTGCTGGAGAACCTGAACCGCAGCTTGGCGAAGGCGAACCCGGCGAGCGTGGAGAACAGGACCGTACCGATGGTGATGGTCCCGGCGACGATCGTGGAGTTGACCATCGCGGTGCCGAGCCCGGCCTGGTCCCAGGCGGCCTGAAGGTTCTTGAACAGGTTCGCGCCGAACCACAGGGGCGGCGGTGACTGCGCGAGCCGCTCGTTGTTGCGCGACGCCGCGATGGCCGTCCAGACCAGCGGGGCCAGCGAGACCAGCGCGAAGACCGTCAGGACGAGATAGGTGACCGGACCCGCGTGCATCTGCTTGCCGGCGCCGATCACCCGGCGGCTTCGGGGGCTGCGGCCCCCGCTCCGCACCTTTGCCTGAGGAAGGGTCAGTTCATTGGTCGTCATGGGACTTCCTCAGCCGTCGGGTGATCAGCAGGTTGATCGCGGCGACGATCAGCAGGATCAGGAACATCGTCCAGGCGATCGCGGAGGCCTTGCCGAGGTTGCCGATGCCCCAGCCCTGGTCGTACATGTACAGGCCGAGCGTCTGGTACTGGTGCGCGGAACCGCCCTTCGAACCGCTGACCCCGCCGAACAGGAGCGGCTCACCGAACAGCTGCGTCGCGCCGATGGTGGAGACGACCACCGTGAACAGGATCGTCGGCCGCAGCATCGGGATCGTCACATGGCGGAACTGCTGCCAGCGGCCCGCGCCGTCGATCGCCGCCGACTCGTACAGGTCGGAGGGGATCGCCTGCATCGCCGCGAGGTAGATCAGCGCGTTGTAGCCCGTCCACCGCCAGATCACGATCGTGGAGACGGCGAACTGCCCGCCCCAGTCGGACTCGCGCCAGTTGATCGGGTGGACACCCACGAAGTGGAGCAGCCAGTTGACCATGCCGCCGTCCCACGAGTACAGCAGCGTGAAGACCAGCGTCGCCGCCGCCACCGAGGTGGCGTACGGGGTGAGCATCACGACCCGCCACAAGGTCGAGCCGCGCAGCCGGTAGTTGAGCAGATGCGCGATCCCGATCGCCATCAGCAGCTGCGGCACCGTGGAGATCACGCCGATGCTGAACGTGTTCTCCAGGGCGTTCCAGAAGAACTCCGAGGACAGCAGGTGCTTGTAGTTGTCCAGGCCGGCCCAGGTCTGGTGGTCCAGACCGGACAGCTGCACGTTGTGCAGCGAGTACCAGGCCGTATAGAGGAGCGGGACGAGCCCGAAGGCGCCGAAGATGATGAAGAAGGGGGCGATGAACGCGTACGGGGACGCCTTCATGTCCCAGCGGTACAGCCGGCTGCGCCATGAGTCGGGGCCCGGCGGTGTACCGCGACCGTGAGCGCCCCGGGCCGCGCCCGGCGGGATGCCGGGCGCGGCCTCGGCGCTCGACGCGGAATGCGCGAGAGCCTGCTGGGAGCTGGTCACTGGCCGAGCACGTCCTTGATCTCGTTCTTGGCCGCGTCCCAGCCCTGGGCCGGGGTCTTGCCCTTCTGCTCCACCTGGAGGATGCCGATGTCGGTGATCGCGGTGCCGATCGGCTGGTCCTTGATGCCGAAGTTCTGGACCGGGATGGTCTTCGCCGAGTCGGAGAAGATCTGGGTGATCGGCGCGTTCGAGAAGTAGGCCGTGGTGTCGGCGGCCGCCTTCAGGTCCGGGTACGCCGAGGGGGTCGACGGGAAGCTCGCCTGCTTGGCGAAGACCTTCGCCTGCTGCTCGGGCGCGGTCAGCCACTTGGCCAGGGCGATGGCCTCCTTCTGGTGCTTGCCCGCCGTCGGCACGCCGAGGAAGGAGCCGCCCCAGTTGGACGCGGTCGGGGCCGCCGCGACGTCCCAGTTGCCCTTGCCGGAGTCACCGGACTTCTGCTCGATGTAGCCGATCATCCAGGCCGGGCAGGCCACCGTCGCGAAGGTGCCCTTGGCGTAGCCCTGGTCCCAGGTCGGGTCGAACTGCTTCAGCTTCGCCGACATGTTGCTGGTCGCCACGGACATGGCGACGTCCCAGGCCTTCTTCACACCGGCGGACTTGTCCCAGATGACGTTGCCGTCCTTGTCGTAGTAGCGCTCGCTCCCGCCGCCGAGGGCCGCGTTGTAGACGGAGGAGGCCGAGTCCACGAACTTGGTGCCCGCCGGCGCCTTCTTCATGTACTGCTTGCCGACGTCCACGTACTTCGCCCAGTCGCCCTTCCACTGCGCGGCGAGCTTGGTGCGGTCCGTCTCCAGGCCGGCCTTCTTGAAGAGGTCCTTGCGGTAACAGATCGCCATCGGGCCGACGTCGGTGCCGAGCCCGATCAGCTTGCCGTCCTTGGTGGTGGCCTGGGCGTTCTTCCAGGCCAGCCACTGGGACTTGTCGACCTCCTTGCCGAGGTCGACGAACTTGCTGCCCTGCGTCTGCACGGCCTCGGTGATGTTGCCGACCTCGATCGCCTGGATGTCGTCGGTGCCGGAGCCGGCCTGCAGCCGGGTGAGGACCTTCGGCCAGTACACGTCGGTACGGGTGGTGACGTTCTCCTTGATGCTGATGTCCGGGTGCAGCTTCATGTACTCGTCGTAGAGACCGGCCTGCTTGTAGCCGAACACACCGAAGGTGCCGATGGTCAGCGTGGTCTTGCCCTTGCCGTTGCCGCCGCTGTCGTTCGACGAACCGTTGTTCGAGTCCTTGGAGCAGCCGGCCAGCAGTCCCGTGGTCAGCGCGGCGACGGCCGCGAGGGCCATCAGCCGGTGGGACCGGCGGGTACTCGTGCGCATTGCGTCCTCCTGTTGCCTGACGTGCCGACCCCCCGGCCAACTGCATTGTTGGGCCCGTTCATTCTCGCTGCGGCTCGGGCGGGGAACGTGCGGGATGTGTATGTGTCAGGTACTGTGGGAGCGCTCCCACAAGTGATGTGTTGAAGGTTCGTCGGTTCGAGCGGGGGTGTCAAGGGAGTCGACGTGGCGAGATGTGTTCAGTTATCGGGCCGTTAACTGGACGAAAGGAGTCCGGTACCGGTCGGGTTTTCCAGTCGGCCGTGGTGGCCCGGGGTGCGGGAGCCCCCGGGGACGGTCACTGGTGCCCCGGGACTGTTAGATTCCAGGCCAGCTGCAGTAACGGCGGAAAGGGCGGAGCCAAATGCGGAGCCGGAGCGGTGGTCGCCCCACCCTCGAAGAGGTCGCCGCGCGCGCGGGCGTGGGCCGCGGCACGGTCTCCCGCGTGATCAACGGCTCGCCCCGGGTCAGCGACGCAACCCGCGCGGCGGTCGAGGCGGCGGTGGCCGAACTCGGATACGTCCCCAACACGGCGGCTCGCGCCCTCGCGGCCAACCGCACGGACGCGATCGCCCTGGTCGTCCCCGAGCCGGAGACCCGTTTCTTCGCGGAGCCGTACTTCTCGGACATGCTGAAGGGCGTCGGCGCCGAGCTGTCCGACACGGAGATGCAGCTCCTGCTGATCTTCGCGGGCGGCGACCGCGAGCGCCGCCGCCTCGCGCAGTACCTCGCCGCCCACCGCGTGGACGGTGTCCTGCTGGTCTCGGTGCACGCGGACGACCCGCTTCCCGACCTGCTCGCGCAGCTGGAGATCCCCGCCGTGATCAGCGGCCCGCGGTCGGCCGCCGAGACCCTGACCTCGGTGGACTCGGACAACTACGGCGGCGGCCGCTCGGCGGTGGAGCACCTGCTCTCCCGGGGCCGCCGCAAGATAGCCCACATCACCGGCCGCCTCGACGTCTACGGCGCCCAGCGCCGCGTCGACGGCTACCGCGACGCCCTGAGCGACGCGGGCCAGGAGGTCGACGAACTCCTCATCGAACCGGGCGACTTCACCGAGGAGGGCGGCCGCCGGGCGATGACGAAGCTGCTCGGCCGCTGCCCCGACGTGGACGCGGTCTTCGCGGGCTCCGACGTGATGGCGGCGGGCGCCCGCCAGGTCCTGCGCGAGGAGGGCCGCCGCATCCCCGATGACGTGGCGCTGGTCGGCTACGACGACTCGGCCATCGCCCGCCACATGGACCCGCCCCTCACCAGCGTCCGCCAGCCCATCGAGGAGATGGGCCGCCGCATGATCGACCTCCTCCTCGGCGAAATCGCCGACCGCCGCCCGGCCGTCTCCCGCGAGCTGGAACGCCGCCAGGTGGTCCTGGCGACGGAACTGGTGCCGCGCACGTCTTCCTGACCGCGGTCCGGTCGTACGACGTCCAGCCTGACCCGGGAGGTCGACCGCAGCGACGGCGCAGCACCGCATCGGCGTCCAGGCTCGCTCGAACCTGTCCCGGTGTGTCGACCGAAGCCGTGCGGGCGGGGAGTTCGGGCTGCGTGTCTGCAGGGCGGAGGGGGCTGGGGAGCCCGCCGTGTATGTGGCCGTGGTGCCTGCCGGCCCGCAGCGCCGCGACTCGGGGCACCAAGAAATGAGCGGTCCCTCCTCACGCGGGCGCGCATGCTGGCACCCATGACTCCCCATCCCCTGCTGGGCGTCCGCGAGGTTGTCGTCGTCGAGTCGTATCTGCGTACGGCGGGCGAGGTGTTCCGGGTCTTTCGTGAGCAGGACTCGGGCTGTGTGTCGTACGGGGTGCTCCTCCCGGAGGGGGAGCGGTGGTTCGTCAAGGAGGCGGTGACCGAGCGGGCCCAGCGGTCCCTGGACCGGGCCTGGGCCTTTCATCGGGCGGTACGCCATCCGGTGATCGTTCCCCAGATCCACCGCTTCGCCGTACGAGAGAGCGGTCGTACGGCGACCGTGATGCCCTGGTGTCGGGGTGAGCCCCTTTACGGCGTCACCGCCCGCTCCCGCTTCCGCGCCCTGCCGGTGCCCCGGGTACTGCACGCCCTGGACCGCATCCTCGATGCCCATCTGGCCGTGGAGGCGGCGGGGCACGTCGCCGTCGACCTCTACGACGGCGCCTTCCTCTTCGACTTCGAGGCCGACGACCTGCGCCTCATCGACCTCGACGAGTACCGCCCCGGTCCCTTCGTCCTGACGGAGGCCCGGCTCCCCGGATCCCGCCGCTTCATGGCCCCGGAGGAGTGGCAGCGGGGTTCGGTCATCGACAACCGCACCACCGTCCATGTCCTGGCCCGCACCGTCCGCCTCCTCCTGGACGCCGGTGACGACGAACGCGCCTGGCGGGGTACGGCGGCGCAGCTGGCGGTGGTGGAGCGGGGGACGCGGGCGGATCCGCGTGAACGGTTCTCGGGTGTAAGGGAGTTGGCGGCTGCGTGGCGGGCGGCGACGTCAGCGGGGTAGCGAGAGCCGCCACCGCTGCTCGCCGTCCTGCTCCTCGCCCGTCGGGAGGAGCCCGGCTGCCCGGGCCACGGCCGCGGAGGCGATGTGCTCGGGATGGATGTGCGCGAGGACCGTACATATGGACTGTTGGCGCAACCGGCCGACCAGTCCGCGTGCCGCCTCGGAGGCGAACCCGCGCCCCTGCCAGGGGGTGCCGACGACCCAGGCGATCTCCGCGACCGTCCCGGTGACCGTTGCCTGGGCCGTCCCCACCAGCCGCGACTCGTCCCTCTCCCGCAGCACCCAGTTGCACCAGGAGACGGAGGGATCGGGAGAGCCGGCGACGAGGCGTTCGTAGCGGACGCGCAGGGCCGCGGGGGACAGGGGGCTGCCGCCGATGAAGGTGTGCAGTGCGGGGTCGGAGAGGACGGTGGCCATCTCGTCGGCGTGCGAGACGCGAAGGGGGAGCAGGTCGAGGCGCGGAGTGCTGATGGTGTCGGCGTACACGGGCACGGGCGGCCTCCCCGGAAACGAGTCAGGCGGGGTCCCGCGTGTGACGGGGGCCCGCGGTCTTCGCAGGGGGTGTGTCGGGGCACGTACCCCCCCCAGACAGGGCCCCAAACACGGGCGCTAACACCAGAGC